>DAOUOU010000080.1 GCA_030626465.1 Bacteroidales bacterium | reverse complement strand
TCGCCATGGTACTTTCACGTAGCCGGATGAAATACATTTGGTTTTTAGACAAGCCCTTTACAGCAGAAACCGTTGTCCATGCCCATGAAAAGGCATTTCAGTTCTTTGCAGGCATACCCAAGACCCTTGTATATGATCAGGACAGGACAATGGTTGTCGATGAAAACCTTGGCGATGTAATACTTACCGCAACATTTAAGCAATACACCAAATCTAGAAGTTTTAACCTGCACTTTTGCAGGAAAGCCGATCCGGAAAGTAAGGGCAAGGTTGAAAATGTAGTGCAATATGTAAAGAAAAACTTCTTGTATAATCGAGTTTATTCCGATATAGAAACACTCCAGGAAGAGGCTCTTGCATGGCTTAACCGAACAGCAAACCACCTACCTCATGACAGTACTAAAAAGAGCCCGGAAAATGAATTTATAATCGAAAAAAGACAACTGGCCCCATATACCCCAATAACCATTAAAAACAAAGAAATCAAAATGTACATCGTAAGAAAAAACAATACCGTCAACTACAAAAGTAACTTCTATAGTGTTCCGCAAGGAACCTATAAATCATCCGAAACAAATGTGGTAATAAAGGAAAATGAAGGCTTACTCGGTATATATAGCCTGGATAATGAATTAATCTGCACCCACACACTTTCTTTATTAAAAGGTCAATTAATCTCCAATACCAATCACAAGAGAGATACTTCAATAAGCCTGGATAACATGATGCAACAAGCTGCCAAATGCTTCACAAGGCATGATCTGGCAATGAGTTATTTTCATCAGATCAAAAAGAAATATCCAAGATATACCCGCGACCATCTTCAGGCTATTTTAAAAGCATTAACGGATGTCAGCAATGAAACGGCCGATAAAACCTTAAGCTTTTGCCAGAAAAACGAAATAATAAACGGGGGTGAATGGGAACAGGTACTACATGTTTTTATAGATCAGGCCAGCGATAAACCACTTGAAAGCAACGTGAAGCTCCTGGATAAAAACAACTTGAAAAAAGCACAGCATGCACCGCAAATCAGCAATATTGAAGATTACGAAGATATTATTAACCAGTAAAAACACGTATCATGACAAAAACAGACATAATAAAAAATCATTGCAAGCAGTTAAAACTATCAGCAATACAAAATGAGCTTGACAAGGTTCTTGCTGATGCTGAATGCAATAAAATTAGTTATTTAGAACTGGTGAAAAACTTATTTGAAACAGAAATTGACCGCCGGATGAAAAAGGATAAAGAAAGAAGGACTAAACAAGCCCGTTTACCTTTGAGCTATAATTTGGATAGGTATGATTTTACAACCGAAAACGGACTCGAAAAGCAGCAATTAAACCAGCTCAGGGAACTTAACTGGCTGGAACAGAATTTTAACATCATCCTAATGGGACCATCAGGAACCGGAAAAACTTATATCGCAGCAGGACTATGTTTTGATGCTGTTGAGCAAGGCTACAGGGCTTATTTTAAAAGCATGGAAGAACTTATCCAAGTACTAAAAATGAAAGACATTACGCGTACATCTGCAGCTGAATACAAACGCATCATGAAGGCGCACCTGCTTGTTATCGATGATATCATGATGTTTCCTATTACACCACAAGATGCTGTCGCATTTTTTAACCTTATTAATGAACTACATGATAAAATATCATTGGTTATCACAACCAATAAATCACCCAAAGAATGGGCAGATGTACTGAATGACAAAGTATTAACTACCGCTTTGTTAGATAGAATATTGCATCGGTGTGAAGTTATTAAGCTTATTGGAAGTAGCTATAGCATGAAAAACAGAAAAACAATTTTTAATAATAAAAAAGATTAATTTTAACCTCAGGATCATGCATCCTTATTTTCCATTTTCATGACATCACTATTTGCCGAAAACATGACATATTTGTTTTCCGGTAACACATCAAGCAAATAATTTGATTTATGGGGACTCGAGGTTTGACAAAATGAAATATCAAATTTGTGATTTTACTGATGTTTTGACTTTTAACTTAACAATTGCCGAAGTGGAAGTTATTTCGGCTTTAGATAAACGTGCAACGAACTGGAATAAATCAGTAAAAGTAGCCTGTATCGCAACTGATGATTATATGAAAAAATTGATTCTTGCATATACCAAAGGGATGCAGGAGTCAAATTGGTCTTGTATGATATTTGATAATATTAATGATGCAAAAAAAATGGTGTGCTGAATAAAAAATCTTCTTACAACACCGGTAGCTGTTGCACCACTACATTGTTGACATTCCTGACGAGGCGTAGTGAAGATCAGGAATCCATAATTATCTCATTTTTAAATAAATAGATTCCGGCTCTTCATTTCATTACGACCGGAATGTGGTGTATTTTTAGTTTCGCAACAGGCACACTGTGTAAACCCCATTGGAAACGGGGCTTACACAAAAACGTTGTAGTGCCATTCCGCTAAAGCGGACTTTTATGTCAACGGATACAAAACAAAATGGCATAATGTATTAAATTTTTACATGGTTAAAAAACTACTAAATAATTTAAGCTATGAATTACATTTGGATATTAATTATTGTACTTTACATTGTATTAACACATCTGGTTGCTAAGCATATAGGTGCAAAACGAAAAATTGGATACGGTAAAACTGTATTTTGGTCGCTTTTATTTAGTCCGATAATAATTGCTTTGGTTATTGCTAAATTTAGTCCTTTAAATGAGAAACAATAAACTGCATACGACATCAAATATAAAACAGTGGGGCTCAAGTGGTTTGCGAACTGCCTGTCTCGCGTTAAGTTTTGTGTCGGTGGATACGAACGCAGCCCGTTCTCCCCACGGTTTCATATTTGAGGACCGTCAGACTGTCTAAAAAACAAGATGATATATGGAATTATTCGAATACATACCTGATAGTTTTTTCAAATATTCAAATCTCATTAGATTAAAATTAGTTTTTAGACAGACTGCCGTTGTGCTTCATGCTTAGAACGAATATGATTATAAATGAAAAACAGTGTTTTATGAAAGTAAAAAAAATAGTCATTGGAATTGCAATGATGGTGGTATTTATATCACTTTCTGCACAAAAACCATTCAGAGGAGCTGAAGTTTATTCTAATAATTCGGTACTATACGGTAAATTTGAGATGGACATGAAAATGATAAAGGGTAGCGGCATGCTTTCAACGTTTTTTACTTATAAGAACGATTCCTACATACAAGGTGTATTTTGGGAAGAGATAGATATTGAGGTACTTGGGAAAGATGATGCAACCGTTTTATCAACCAATATTATTACCGATGGTGTTTCCGGAGATCCAATCCATGATGTGGAAGAAATTCATTTCGATTATTCATTAGCTGATGATTTCCATACTTATACATTAGAATGGACTCCTGATTCGGTAGTATGGTATATAGATGGTGTAGTGGTAAGGCGAGAAACTGATGCTGTTGTCAGTACACTCACATCTCAACAAGGCTATAGGTTTAATGCATGGATTTCCTGCTCAGCTGAATGGGCAGGAGAGCTGGATCCAAGCGACTTACCGCAATACCAATATGTCGACTGGATAGAATACCATAGCTACAATAGTGGAGACTTCATGCTTGAATGGAGAGATGATTTTGAAACATTTGATGCCAGTAGGTGGTCGAAAGCAAACTGGACATTTGACTGTAACGAAGTTGATTTTGCCGAAGAAAATGCATACATTGAGGATGGTAAGTTAGTTTTAGCTATAACCGACCCTGATCCATCAACAGCTTTATTTAATAATATGAATACTTCTGATTATTTGGAAATCATTAATAATAGCTCATCCATGGAAATTCAAGTAAGATTATTTGAAAATGGACACTACAAATTTCAATTATTCGATCTGCAGGGAAGAATAATATTAATAAATGAAATAAATGGAGAAAGATATAATATTCCATACGCTGATTTTAAATCAGGAATTTACTTTCTAAATGTTCAATCAAAAGATAATTCAGTAACAAAAAAAATCTATATCGAATAATTATTTGCCATGCTAAACAGATATAAGATAGAAGCACGAAAGCACAACATGGTATATAATAAATTGCCTTCGGCGAGCTCGTCCTATCGTTCTCGGTTAGCTTCGCTGAGCTCACAAACCATCGGTTTGTTCGGTTGGGCGGATAGTAGTATGTTTAAATTTTTGGTCTTCTAAAGATGAATATCTGAATGTATTTATAGTATTAAAATTTACAGATTCACTATTTTGTTTTCCTTCTCCCAAATACTCCATTGTATTTGATAAAAGTACTGACCATCCCAATTTAGGCTAAAACGAAGTATGCTTAACATAAATAATGATATCAGTATTTCTACCCTTATCATCTGAACAGCTTATTTCTACCCTGCCTTCCGCAGGAGTAAAAAAGATGTTTTTACCTGTCCGGACTGCTTTGTAAAATTTCTTATTGATATACCAGAATACCTGTTCTACATCATTGGCGGTATGACAGCTAAGCATGATTTCCATACTATCGGAAACATTAACATAGTATTCATTTTCATGAATAGGTGAGGTGATCTCGGGTTTTGATCCGCTAAGCAGTCTTTCGCACTCAGGGTTGTGAGAGGGGACTTTCAGATAGTGAATGTTATTCTCTTCGAAATAAGTAATGATCTCCGGAACAAGGTTGGGATAAAGGGCTGTGATAAAGCCCACTTCAGGCCGGCAGGAGGTGCAATAGGAAAGCGTACTGTCGGGATTGATAAACACATTTTTCAAATGTGTACACGTTTCATTTGAAGAGATACCGGGCAGATAGTAATCTATGATCAGGTCGGTGCAGAATTCACCGGGTACTTTCCCGCTTTGTGAGCACACATAACGCATTTCCAGTTCATCGGGGATTGTATACCAGTCTTTTGGAGAATTATAATCGATTGAATTGAAAAGCTGAAAGAGGAGGGGAGTAGCTTTTTCGGCACCGCTGAGTTCCGGAACACCCTCGCCCGAAAAATTGCCTACCCATACTCCGATCGTAAAGTTTTTGTTGTATCCAATGCTCCATGCATCTCTTCGACCATAAGAAGTTCCTGTTTTCCATGCAATTTTTGGAGTATGCATGGTATTGTCCCAATGCACCGGTAAGTCGGGCCGTTTAAGCTGGGTAAGGATCTCAGTTATAATGAAGGCAGATTCTTTCGAAAGCACCAGCTTAGTTACCTTTTTATCCTGATCGATTGTGTATTTGAATGAGCCATACACTCCCTGGTTAGCCAGGGCACAATACAAGCTTGTTAATTCTTCAAGTGTAACACCGCATCCTCCTAAAACAAGTGATAATCCAAGATCATCCTTTTGTTGCTTAATCGTATGAAAGTTTGCTTCAACGAGTCGGCTTATCATAGTTTGCGAAGATATTGCAGCAAGAATTTTTACAGCCGGAACATTAAGAGAACTTGCTAATGCATTTTCAATCGTGATATTGCCGTTGAATTTCTCATTATAGTTTTCAGGTTCATAACCCGAAAAACTCACAGGCACATCTGTAATGACAGTCTTGGGTGTAATTGCTCCCCTATCAATGGCAATACCATACAACAATGGTTTAAGTGTGCTTCCGGGAGAGCGAACAGCCCTGATACCATCCACCTGACCACCATCTTCATCGTTTTTAAAATCAGCGGAACCTATATAGGCCAGCACCTCACGAGTTGGATTATCAATAATAATTGCTGTTGCATTTTTAATATTCTGAAAATAGTGACGTTGACTGTATTCTTTAACAATTTGTTCAGTTTTGTACTGAAATTCTAAATTGAGAGTAGTGCGAATGATTTTTTCGTTGGGGAATTGTGTTTTAAGGCGATAACAAAGGTGAGGTGCCAGTCTTGGGATTTCTCTTCTTGAAGCTGTCAGTGGTTCTATCAATGCATCATCGATATATTTGCTTTCAAACAACTCTGCCTTTCGGTAACGGGTTAACCATTTGTTTCTTTCCCTGACAATATAATCATTGTTGTTCCCGAGTTTCAAAGAGGCAGGCCGGTTTGGAATGATGGACAATGCTGCAATCTCACCAATACTCAGGTGATCGGGCATTTTTCCGAAGTAGATCACAGATGCTGATTTAACTCCTTCGATGTTGCTGCCATAAGGCACAAGATTTAGGTACAATTGCAGGATTTCATCCTTCGAAAAGAACATTTCCAGTTGTGTTGCCCTGAATACTTCTTTCAACTTATTGATATATGTACGTTCTTTGGGTTCCAGTAAGCGTGCTACCTGCATGGTAATAGTTGAAGCACCTGATGTTCTTTTGCCTTTTCGAAAATTATTAATTGCAGCACGTACAACAGATACAGGGTTTATGCCCGTGTGATAATAAAAAAATTTGTCTTCTTTAAATACAATGGCCTTTTTCAATTCCGGAGTGATTTCTTCCAGTTCCGTATACATGCGCCATTTATCATCGGGAGTAAGAAAGGCATGTAACAGAGAATTGTTGCGAGAAAGTACAATTGTGCTGTAATCCTTGTCAATTTTCAGGGAATAAAAAATGGAAAGAAAAAGAAACAGCATGTAGTACGATACAACAAAACCTGTAACATATTCAACATTTTTCTTATATCTGCTGAAAGACAATTTCATGAGAATATATTCTTAATGGACGATTCTCTTATTCACTGGCTTCAGAAATTAAAAGCTTAAGATAAGAATAATGGAGGATAATAGAATTTGAGCAGGATGATTTTTATTATTGGCATACTTTGACTTCCACTAGGCATAACAATAAAATACAGGCATTAGAACTGTAATTCCAACATTTTTTTTAGATTTAAATATTATAATCAAATTTTACTGCCATGAAACTGAGATTTTCTTTGCTCATACTTGTTATCGTTTTGTTCTTTTCCTGCTCTAACGAAAGAAAAATCAAACTGATTGATAAGAATTTCGAAGACGAGATACCTGTAAAAGCAATACTTAGCTTTACTTTTAACAAAGACCTAATGCCCGACAGCCTTGTGGGTGCATGGACGGAAATAGAATACATTCGTTTTGACCCTGAAGTGGAAGGCAAGTTTCACTGGCAAACCAGCAATAAGCTGGTATTCACGCCAACTGATGCATTTTTACCTGCTACAAACTACACAGGCAGATTTACGGATGAAGTGTTTCACTATTCAAAAAAATTAAAGTTTGCCAGCGATAAGCAATTTAACTTTCATACAGCATATCTCGATTTATTATCAAGCAGGGCATACTGGCACTATTCTGAAGAAAAGGGAGAAACACATGGTATTAAGATTGATCTGGAATTTAACTATCAGGTACTGCCTTCTGAAGTGGCGGGTCTCATGAAGGTGATGATCAACAATGAAGAGACACATTTCGATCTTTTCACAGAAGAAATTGATGATGATATTAGCCTCATAATTAAAAATGTTCAAAGAGAAGATAAAGATTATCCGGTTAAAATAATCCTTGCGGAAGGGCTGGCTCCTTACAATGGTACTGAAAAAACAAAAGAAGCTTTTGAAGAAGAATTTGAAATTCCTTCCCCTTTTAAGTTGGAAATAACAGACATAGAAGCCAACCATGATGGTAACGAAGGGACAATTACTC
Organism: Bacteroidales bacterium; assembly: GCA_030626465.1. GTDB lineage: Bacteria > Bacteroidota > Bacteroidia > Bacteroidales > UBA10428 > UBA10428. The sequence goes on along the minus strand of DAOUOU010000080.1, from coordinate 3,573 downwards.
TGTATACTACCCAGCAGGTTACAGCAGAAAATATCAGGAAGTACCTCTCAATCTCTCCTTCCTTAAGATACAGGGTTGAAATACAAGCTGGTTATTTCACCATACAAAGCGAGTATTTTAGTATTGATGCAAAATATGAGCTAACTGTGAAAAAGGGCTTGCTTGGTACTATTGGCGGGGAGCTTAAATACGATTATTCTCAACCGGTTTCATTTGGGAAAGTGCAACCCACAATACGTTTCTTTGATCAGAAAGAATTTTATGTATCAGGTTCAGGATCGCGAAATATTCAGGTGGCTTTGATTAATGTTCCAAAAGTAAATGTCAAAATCACTAAAATCTATGAGAACAACATCATCAGTTACCTGAAAAACAATAATTACTACTACGAAGATTATTATTACGATTACGATTATCATTACAATTATCGCGATCCTGGCAATCTTGGAGATATTGTTTATGATGAGGATATAGAGACAAGCACATTACCAAGAAAGGGCTCCAACAGAATTCTGACACTTGATTTTGAGGATAAGCTTGCAGACCACAAGGGGATCTATGTTTTGGAAATCAGATCGAAGGAAGACTATTGGCTAAGGGCATCAAAGATGATATCGATATCGGATATTGGTCTGATTGTAAAGAAAGGGAAAAACAGCATTACGGTATTTACAAATTCTATAAAATCGGCTAAACCTCTTGCAGGGGTTACAATAAAATTCATAGGGAGAAATAACCAGCTTACTCATACTGCCAAAACTAATGCAGACGGAGTAGCTGTATATTCTTATGATGAATTAAGAGCACCGGGTTTTGAGACATCGTTGGTGGCAGCTCAGCTTAACAACGACTTTAATGTGCTTCCACTCAATAAAACCCGTATCAATACTTCCAGATTCGATGTTGGAGGAAAGCATCAGAATCCTTCAGGTTTTGAAGCATTTATTTATGGTGACCGCAACTTATACAGGCCAGGTGAGACTGTAAATATTTCGACTATTGTAAGGGATAATGAGTGGAAAACTCCGGGAAGTATTCCATTGATCCTGAAGTTTATTACTCCAAACGGGAAGGTCTTCAAAACGATTAAAAAGGTGTTGAATGAATGCGGATCATTTGAGACTCAGATACCTTTATTATCGTCTGCTCAAACTGGCTCGTATGTGGCAAATGTATTTACCAGTAACAATGTACTGATTGGCTCCAAGGTGATTAAAGTAGAAGAGTTTATGCCCGATAGGATAAAGCTTGAGGTAAATCTTGACAAAAAGGAATACAAACCTGGTGAAAAGATACTTGTCGATATCGAAGCTGTGAATTTCTTTGGTCCACCGGCTGCTAACAGAAATTACGAAGTAGAACTTTCTATCAAACAGGCAGGCTTTTATCCAAAGAAGAACAGAGACTATAATTATCATATCAGAGGTGCCCACAGCTCTTTTCGAAATATTTTACGACAAGACAAAACTGATGAAGAAGGTAAAGCACATGAAGAATTTGACATTCCGCGTGAATACAAAAATATGGGTATGTTGAAAGCCGATCTCTTCAGTACGGTATTTGATGAAACCGGTCGACCTGTGAATCGTTTGAATAGACTTACCATTTATACACAGGTTGTTTTTTTCGGAGTTAAATGTGAAGACTACTACGTGAAAACAGGTATGCCTGTACGATACAAATTGATAGCTGTAGATAAGAATGGAAACGAACTGAATGATGTTGATGCCCAGATTGAACTTATCAGACACGAATACAAGACGGTATTATCCCGATCGGGAGGATATTTTCGTTACAAGTCTGAAAAGGTGGAAAAAGTATTAAAGAAAAAGACAATTAAGATCAATGCAAAATCTACTGTTTTCAGTTTTACTCCTGATGTGTCAGGTAATTATGAATTAAGGATCTCTGCACCGGGGGTGAACACTTATGTAGAAAGGGATATTTATGCATACGGGTGGGGCAGTACAAGGTATAGCTCATTTAAAGTCAACAATGAAGGTCAGATTGATATTGAACTCGATAAGGAGAAATACAACATTGGTGAAAAAGCTAATGTGATCCTGAAAACACCTTTTACAGGAAGAGTACTTGTTACAATTGAAACCGATAAGGTAGTAGACTACTTTTATCTTGAAACTGATAAACGTGCTGCATCCTTTTCGCTTGATATCAAAGAAGAATATTTACCTGGTGTTTATATAGGGGCCACTTTGTTCCGGCCACATGAGGAATCTGATATCCCGCTTACAGTAGCTCACGGGTATGCACCGATAAAGGTGGATGATCCTGATAATAAAATGCCTGTTAGCATAACAGCTGTTGAAAAATCACGATCAAATTCAAAGCAGATCATCAAGATAAAATCGAAACCTAACAGTGCTTTAACAGTAGCTGTAGTTGACGAAGGAATATTGCAGGTAGCTGGTTATGAAACACCAGATCCATACGATTTTTTTTACCAGAGACGTGCTCTTCAGGTAAGCTCCAGCAATGTCTACCCATACCTGTTTCCGGAGGTTGGAATGGTAAGAAGTCATACAGGAGGTGATGGCTCGGAAATGGAAAAACGCCTGAATCCGATGCAAAACAATCGTGTGAAGCTTGTATCGTTCTGGAGTGGCATTATTGAAACAAATAGCCGGGGTGAAGCCGAGTATGAGATTGACATTCCCCAGTTTTCAGGTGACCTGCGTATTATGGCAATTGCATATAACGGCAAAGGATTTGGATCAGAGCAGAAGAATATGAAAGTTGCCGATCCCCTGGTTATAAGTGTGGCATTGCCCCGGTTCTTAAGTCCGGGTGACCAGGTAAATGTACCAGTAATACTAACAAATACCACCAATAAACAAACGAACTGCAGAACAACTTTAAAACTGGAAGGTCCGGTAAATGTGATTGGTGAATCAACCGGAACAGTTTCTATTCCGCCGAATACCGAGGCAGAAGTTATGTACAGGGTTGAAGCACAACAACAACTTGGAGAATCATCTGTCGTTATAGAGGCAAATGCATTGGGAGAGAAGTTCAGTAACAAAACAGATATCACTGTCAGACCTGCATCGCCTTTACAAAAACGCACCGGAACAGGATGGGTGGATGCAGGCAAAACAGCCACTATAAAAATCAATATTGATGATTTCATCAAATCGAGTGTCGATGGATATCTTATCATAAGCAAAAACCCGATGATCCAGTATTCTCAGAGTCTTGACTATCTTGTGCGTTATCCATACGGTTGTGTGGAGCAGACCGTATCAAGTGCTTTTCCACAACTTTATTTTGGCGATCTGGTCGGAGCAGTTTTTTCTGATGAAAAAGCTCTGAAAGATGCCGTAGGAAATGTCCAGAAAGCATTGGATCGAATAAAATTGATGCAATTGTATAACGGGGGACTTACATACTGGCCGGGGCGTGGTACAGAAACCTGGTGGGGTTCGGTATATGCAGCACATTTTACACTTGAGGCTAATGATAAGATATCCATCGACACTCGATTTGATGAAATCATCAATATTGATTTTTATAGTGGCTGTTTTGCCTGCATCCACCCATCCTGTTCCGGTGCGT
>DAOUOU010000002.1 GCA_030626465.1 Bacteroidales bacterium | reverse complement strand
GCATTGCAAAGCATGTTTTAAAATGTCCTTTGATCGCATGTCCAGATGATTTGTCGGCTCATCCAATACCAGAAGATTATAGGATTTTAGCAATAATCTGGCAAGCGCAAGTCTTGATTTTTCACCTCCTGACAATATTTTCACTGTCTTGTCCACATCTTCTCCGCTAAATAGGAAAGCTCCCAGTATGTCGCGCATTTTGGTCCTGATCTCTCCTACGGCAACCTGATCAATCGTGTCAAGTACTGTTATGCCTGTATCCAGTAATTCATCCTGATTCTGGGCATAGTATCCAATATGAACATTATGGCCCAATTCACACTCGCCCGTGTATTCAAGATCTCCAACAATAATCCTCGATAAAGTAGTCTTTCCTTCACCATTGCGACCCACAAATGCAATCTTTTCACCGCGCTCGATTAGCATATCTATATCGTTAAGAACAGTATGATCACCGTATTGCTTTGTAATACCATTCACTTTTATTGCTATTGTACCTGACCTTGGAGCGGGGGGGAACTTTACATGTATCGCTTCTGCATCCTCTTCTTCCACCTCAATAATCTTCATTTTCTCCAACTGCCTGATTCTTGACTGAACCTGCACAGCTTTGGTAGCCTTGTACCTGAAACGCTCAACAAATTCCTTTGTATCTTCAATTTTTTTCTGCTGGTTTTTATAGGCGGCAAGCATTTGTTCGCGACGTTCCTTTCGTAACTGAGCATACCTTGAATAGGGAACTTTATAATCAAAAAATTTTCCGAGAGATATTTCAATTGTTCGCTTTGTAACATTGTCAAGGAAAGTTTTATCATGAGAAACAAGTATTAGCGCTCCATGGTATTGCTTTAAAAAATTTTCCAACCATTGAATTGATTCAATATCAAGATGATTGGTAGGCTCATCAAGTAAAAACACATCCGGAGATTTTAACAAAATTTTAGCCAGTTCAATCCGCATGCGCCATCCACCACTAAATTCGGAAGTAGATCTTCGCATATCTCCTTCTTTAAAACCTAAGCCCTTTAATGTCTTTATGGTATTAGCCTCAACTGTCGATGCGTTTATCATCTGCAGCCTCTCTCTTTTTTCTGCTACGAGTTCGACAAGCTCAAGGTATTCATCCGACTCGTAATCTTTCCTTTCAATCAGTTGATGATTCAGACGGTCTAATTCTTTTGCAAGCTGGTGCAAATCACTATATGCACTCAAAGCTTCTTCAAAAACTGTGCATTTATCTTTGAAGGAAATTTCCTGAGGCAGGTAACCAATGGAAGTGTCACGCGGAACAACAATTGTACCACCATCAATCTTTATCAATCCTAGTATTGCCTTGAAAAGGGTTGATTTACCGGAGCCATTCTTTCCTACCAAACCAATACGGTCTTTTGGATTAACCTGGAATGAAATACTATCAAACAGCTTTCGTTCACCAAATTCTAGGCTGACATTCTGAAATGAGATCATCGGATATTTTTGGCAGCAAAAATAGAAATTTTTTGAGCAACACTTATTCATTCGTTCCTTTACCATCTTCTAATGTTGTAAAGTGTCTGCATAATCCAATATTCATATCTTTGCCACAAATTGGATAAAGTGGCAAGAAAAAAGAAATTACCTATTATTGAAAATCTTGTGATTATCGATATCGCTGACCAGGGAAAAGCAGTCGGTAAGGCAGATGATGCGGTTGTTTTTGTGCAGGGTCTGGTTCCGGGTGATATCGCCAATGTTAAGGTGATCAGAAAAAGAAAAAATTATATGGAGGGAATCCTCATAGATCTGATCAGGGAATCTGATTCGAGGAATCAACCTTTCTGCCAGCATTTTGGCGTTTGCGGAGGATGTAAATGGCAAAACCTTTCTTATGATAAGCAACTTTACTTCAAGCAAAAACAAGTTGCAGATAATCTGCAAAGAATTGGCCAGGTTGAAATACCTGAGATAGAACCTGTTATTGGTTCGAAAAAGCAACAATACTACAGGAACAAATTGGAATACACTTTTTCAAATACCCGTTGGTTGAGCGATGCAGAAGTCAGGTCGGAAAATCAATTCAGCGATCGTCGTGCTCTTGGATTTCATATCGCGGGTAAATTTGACAGAATACTGGATATAGAAACATGCTACCTCCAGAATGATCTCTCAAACCTGATTCGAAATGAAGTGAGAGCATTTACTCTGTCAAACAACTATTCTTACTACGATCAAAGGCAAAACCAGGGCTTGCTGCGTAACCTTATTATCCGCAATACCGAATATGGTGAGTGGATGGTAATGCTTGTCTTTCAGTACAATGAAAAAAACCTGATAGAAAAGCTTCTGAAACATATTGAGAGTAAATTTCCGGAACTCACATCTTTACTATACGTGATAAATCCAAAAGTTAATGATACCATTCATGATTTGGATGTGCTTTTTTTTAGTGGAAGAGATTTTGTTTATGAAAAACTTGATGATCTGAAATTCAAAATTGGCCCAAAATCGTTTTTCCAGACAAATACATTTCAAGCATTAGAATTGTATCGTAAAGCCCTCCATTTTGCTGAGCTAAATGGTACTGAAATAATATATGATTTATATACAGGTACCGGAACCATTGCAAACTTTGTGGCCTCTCATTGCAAAAAGGTTATTGGTCTGGATTATATCGAAGAAGCTATCCAGGATGCTTATTTCAATTCAGAGCTTAATGGTATTACCAATACCGGCTTTTTTACCGGGGATATTAAAGATCTGTTGAACGAAGATTTTATTAAGCAGAATGGCATGCCTGATGTTATTATTACTGACCCTCCGCGTGCAGGCATGCATAACGATGTTGTTCAATCTATTTTGAATATACAACCCGGGCGTATTGTATATATCAGTTGCAATCCGGCAACTCAATCGCGCGATATTAAACTACTCAGCATAAAATATAAGTTAACTGCCATACAACCGGTAGATATGTTTCCACACACACATCATGTGGAAAATATCGTACGACTCGATCTTAAATGAAAGTTTTTGAAATTAGAGATGAGTTGTTTTAAAGAAAATCAATAACTTGTCAATAGAAATAAAAATCAGCAATACTATGGGTGGTTTTTTTCATGGTATATTTCAATTCTTTTTTCTTGTCGGGTATATCATTTTATTTACAGTTTCCATAATAATTTTACGTCCTTTTCGTGTTCACAAACGCCGGAGAAATTCTACCGTATCACTTAAAATCAGTTACCTGCTTTTTTTGGCTTTATTTCTGGTTTTTACCTATCTTCTCTTGTTTGGCAATAAGATCATTGGAGAAGAGGATCAACCTTACGACAGTATTTTTAATATCTATTTCCTTATTTTTCTTACATCAACAATAGTCCCCAATGTTGGAATTATGGTACGAAGACGTATCAAAAAGAACAGAGTGGAGTATAATGCGATGTTCACAATAGTAAATATGCTCTATGCACTGTATTTGTTGTTCCTGGTGATGACTGGTCAGTGGGCTTTATTGTAAATAAAAGCAATTATAGAATGCTAAAACGACAATCCTTCAAAAAACTCATCCTGGTAATATACTATGTTGCGGTTTACTTTTACATTCATTATGATAAGATCACGATAAATATCAAATGTATTGATCAAGTCATTGATTAGGTATTTCTTCTCACCGTTGACAACTAACCAGATACGATTGCTGTTATCAAGGTAGGCTACTGTATTCCAGTCAAGCTTAAAACTCTTTGGTATATAAGCCTCCACTTCATGAACCGAACCTTTGGAGAAAACCTTAAAATATTCATGTTCTGTAAAGATCAGTAAGTAATCTTCGGCAATGTATGTTTCCGGTGAAAAACTGCTCACCTCCTGTACCTTACCGTTGTAAAATACTTTAAATACACCCATTTCATCAACATAAGCCACAAATCCATCTCCTACCTTATAGGATTTTGGAGGAAAATCTTCTAACTGATAATTTTCGCCTTTGTAATACACATGAAAAGTATTATCGATGTTACTTTTATAAGCAACAATGTCTTTGCCTGCTTTGAAAGAAAGACCTTCCACATATTGAAGTATGGTATGATTCTTACCCTTGTAATATATCTTAAAATCTTTTGTGCGCGAAGAAATATAAGCAACCATATTATCCCCGCTACTAAAATTATCAACTGGCATTCCTACCATTCCACTTTCTATATCTTTACTTTCTCCTTCATAATACACCCTGAGCGATTCCAGGTTTTTATCATAAAAGACAATCAGACTATCCTCAACGCTGTAGATCGGACAACGTGTACTTAAGGTAATGGCCTGACCATCTTCAACCACTTTTAGTTTTTCAAAGATTGAATAAGCTGCGAGATGATCGGTAGCAAAATACTTGGAGACTCCTCCTGATTCTAATTTGGTAAGCTTACCATCGTTATATATCTTCAGGTGTCCCTGGCTGTTTATATACATCACACACTCACCTCCTATATCAAAGGATTGCACCATAAGATCTTCCACTTTGGTGCTCTCACCATGATCGAAAATATAAAATCTGTCGCGGTAATCGGTATATGCCCCAAGATGCTGTGATTGCCCTGTTTTAAAAATGATCAGAAACAATAAGGGAAAAATTAGTTTCTTCATGATTGAAATTAATTTAAAAACGCATAGAACTGCAATATGTTTATTTCAATTACCAAAAAATATAAAGAAACCCGGAAACGTCTGTAACCGGGTAAAATATTCTTGAAATAAGTATTATCTGTACGCTACTTCGGTGCCTGTTTGCCATTCTCTTTTAGTTATATAAGCAGTATTAAACTGCCATGAAAGAGAGAAATAAAATACCTGGCTGGTTTTGTATCTTGTAAGATCGCCAACCTCGAAATTGCCACCGCTACTGGTGCGAGAATAATTGTGATTAAGAAAATCAGTTAAATAATACTTGAATTTAATGTTAATGCCTCCCGGCAATTGAACCCCGCCAAATACTGATGGAAGAAAGGTTGGAGTTTGACTGGCAAACCATTCGTTTTCTTTTGTTTTGGAGCCCGACCTGGAGTGAGATTTCCAATATTTTTGTTTGTACTGAAATGCTAACTCATACTCTCCACCTCCAAAAAAATAAATGTGATTTTTGAACGATCCTATTTTAAGAGACAGAGGTACTCCAAGAGTATAGACTCTTCTGATAATTTTATGATCCACCATAACCTCTGAGCCAACTGTCTCAGGTATCTTCTCATCTGATATTAAACCAACGTTTCTCATACCCAATCCGGTCAGAATTCCAATATTATTTGTGAAGTCAATATGCCAGTATTGACCAAGATGAAAAAAAATCGTGTATCGCAGATTTGTTTTCGTTACTTCGGCATTGGGATTATCTGCTAAAAAGGCATCCGTAAATTCCACATTACTGAAAGAAAATATCATTTCGCCGCTGGTTACTGAATAGGTTTTCTGTGCCTTTGCCATAAACATTGAAAATAAGGCAAGAAAGAAGAAAAGTAAAGCTTTTTTCATTTCCGTATTATTAGGTTTGACTGTGCAACATAATCAAAAATACATATAATCCAAGATAAAAAAAATACTTCAACCTCTAAAATATTCTCCTGTTTTGTGCATTGCAGCACCCAATTTTCATTAAATGGAATGATAGTAAATAAAAAAGTTATACTAATTATAGCCACTATGCCTCAAAGGCCCTAAGAATCACAAACACACTTTCCAACGCTCATTTAAACTAAAGCCTTTCTAAAATAATTTCTTGCACAAAACAGAAAAAAAACACTTCAATCCCTAAATTGTTCTCTGTTTACAGGCTATTAAGCAAAACACAGAAATACTTATCGCAATCCTACAGAAGAATCAGAATGGATAACCTATAGCAATAAATCCGTTTAGCTTAAATATTTCTGAATTTGTAAATACCCATTGACGTCCTTTTTCATAGCCGGGATTGCGCAATGGAATACCAATATCAAATCGTATAACAAAGAAATCAATATCGAATCGGAATCCAAATCCTGTTCCAAAAGCCAACTGTTTGTAAAACTTGTCCATCTGAAATCCACTGCCCGGTCTGAGAGGGTCTTCCTTATGTAACCAGATATTTCCAACATCAAGAAAAGTAGCACCAAACAAACGCTGACCAATTCTGAATCTGTATTCAAAATTATACTCGATTTTAATATCTCCCGTCTGATCAAAATACGTCAATGTATCGCCCCGGTATTCTCCCGGACCTATCGAACGGGCAGTAAATCCTCTGATGCTGTTGGCACCGCCGCTGAAAAACTGTTCCACATAAGGCATTACCGTTGAATTTCCATAGGGATAGCCAAAACCAATGTACAATCGATCAACAATACCTGATTTTTGCCTGAATTTATAATAGTGACGAAGATCCTGCGTGATTTTGAGGAACTGAGAATACGGTTTGCCAAATAATTTCCCCTGTTCTTCCTCAGTATTCCCCATGATATTTTTATCGATCAAACTCAAAAAGTTACCGGCAGTTACAAGTCCCGATTCCCAATATATCCGGTGCGTTTTATTTTCATCCGATGAATTATCAAAAGAAAAGCGATAGCGCATGCCAACAATAAACTGTTCTTCAAACGAACGGCGAACAGAAGGATTGTTCAGGAAGATTTCGCTAAACTCAGCAGTTGTATCAACAAGATCAACAAAATTAATGTCGATAAGTGAAAAGGAGTGTTGGTTATAAAGACTTTCTTTCCATTGATAACTATAAGAGGTACTGATCGAATTCATTTTATAATACCGAACACGGTTCAATATCTCGAAACCTGCACTCACGGTAGTTTTTGGTACATAGATATTGGTTCTGTACTTGAGTCCGAACGGAGCAATTATTTTAGGAAAGGATATTGATGATTTTATTCCAAGCTCATAAGAGTTAAATCCCAAACCTGTATTCTCTGCATTAAAGATTTGCCATTCGTAACCGGCATTTAATGAGATATTCAGTTTTTCTGCACCACCAAAGAGGTTCTGGTTTGTAAGTCGAGCCACAACTGCAGGTCCGACAAATCCTGTAGATTTAGTTACTACATTGGCTTCCGCAGATAAACTGATTTTCTCAAGTGGCAGAAGGAGGATGTTCATCCTGAGTTTGTTATTGAATCCCTCAAGCGTATCATAGCTTATGTCAATTTGTTTAAAAACACCAAGATTTCCCAAATGTTCCTGGGTGTATTCATGACTTCTCTGTGTATACTTCTGCCCGGGAATCTGATAAACTGCATGCTTCATAATGGAAGGCTTAACAAACAAATCCTCATAAACAATTGTAAAAATCTCATCGCTCAGAGTATCTAATGAAATACCCGAAAGAGAATCAATGGCATTGTTGAGCATTATAAATGTTATGTCATGAATAGTGTATTTTTTTGTTGAGAGATCCGGAAGATTATTGTAAACATCGATCCCCATGTCAATAGATTTAGTGCCTTTGGTTGTATCAAGACTGAACTCCAGATACTCCTTCCGAAAACTATAATACCCTTCATTTCTTATTATCGAGGTAATTCTATCACGTTCTGCCAGGACATTTTCAAGATCATATTGTCGTTCAGATTCTATGATTGATTCTGATACCAGGGCAGGGGGCAATGAATCGAATAGAATTCTTTTTTCCGGGAGGGAAACGGAGTTGACCGTATACGCTTGAGGCAATAAAACATGATAACTTACAGAGGCTTTTTTGTGATTTGACTTTTTAAAATGCAGCTCGTAATTTATTTTCGCACCAAAATGTCCCTGATTGTGTAATTCATTTTCCAGCTTTCTGATCCGCTGATCCAGTTTGACATCACTGATCAGAACGGGTTCCTGAGAGAAGTTACGATGCATCCATGACTTGAATCCTTTTGTCTTTTCCGTTTGCATATAGTTATAGATCCAAAGTCTTACCGGAGGGAAAGTTCTTTTAGGCAAATAAAACGAGTTATTGGGTGCATAATATGCAGACCAGGAGATAGAAGACTCTATTGATTTAATTTTTTTTATCTCTCCTTGTGGAATTATATTTACTTTCCTGATCCCTGTATACAAAACCTCATCCTCTGCCAGAAACTTTGTATTTGAGCAGGCTGATGCAAGTCCCAGAATGCAAAAAAATAGTATGTCATTCAACCTTATTTTTCTCAATTTCTTTGTCTTGTTTCTTTTGTTGTTTTTTTGTTCTTCTTCTTCTCCAGATATCTTTGAACGAATGATAATTCTGCCTGTATAGGATCCCGGCACCTGTCCGCTGAATCTCTCCCTCAAGAACCCCCTCATACTTATGGTCACTGAAGACCTTACCGTAAAGGTTTTCCTTCTTATTCAGTTTATATTCAAGTGAAACATCACCGATCATTCTGCTGGGAGCCTGGTCGGGAGAATTGTTGTACGTACTCACATAACCTCCGACTTTAATAGTGGCTTTGTTATTCCATACTTCTTTGCTCACTTCATATGATAGATTGGTACGATCGTACGCATTCCCTGCAGAATAATCAGTAAATGATTGAATATCAACCGATACACTTACACCGCCTAAATTTTTTGCAGCTGCATTATTCAATTGTTGTGCCCAGAATTGATTGATGTGGTCGGTAATTATTTTAGATCCTGAGGTCTTGGTATTATCTGTAATAATTTGTCCGAGCAAGAGCAAATTGATTGCTTGTTTCAATCTTTCCTCCTCGGTCATTATATTTAAAACAGTGGCCATGTATTCATCTTCTGTTTGCACATCAATAATTATCTCCGGATTGTTCAGCCGATTCTTTATTGCAAACATTACATCATAATCTACAATCATTGTCTGGGTAACGCCTTCAGCCGGATTCTCATAACTACCCTTCACCCTGTGATAAGCATTGATATCTATAAAGGGATCAGAAGCATTGCCATCCCATAAAACATAACTTTCCGGTGATATACTGAAATCTTTCGGCGCCAGTCCCTGCAATTTCAAGACTGCACGACCTTTATTAACTGAATATTTGCCTATCATCTGTTCTTTCCCTGTCCGTTTTTTTTGAAAATTGATTTTACCGCTGCCTGAGAGCTCGACATCAAATTTCATATTCTGATCATAGACAAGCCTGAATACGGTGTTAGGATTGATGCTTACTTCTGCATCCAGTTCTATTCCGGCATCATCAGAAAGAAAGAGTGATTTTTCCTGATCTGTGTGCTGAAGCAAAGTATCGTGTTCCACAAAGCTTACTACGTCCTCTCCTGCATAGGTTGTAAGATCTTCAATTATCCTGTAGGTAAAATCTGTCCCCCGGACGAGGTTCAGATTTAAATCAATATCCGGAGATTGGAGTGCCCCGTTGATATTGATCATATTCGTAACAACCACTTTCCCAAAAAACGGATTTACCTTCTTGTCAGGGATGTTGAGAATTACCATGGAATCTCCTGTGGCTTTCAGAAAGATTGACGGATCCTTATCCTGTGGAAACTTAATTTTACCGTCAATCAGCATTTTCTTTCCCCTTTCATCTTTCGCAACAATCTTATTTAAAGTCAGTATCCTGTCCTTAACACTGATAACATTATCATTAAATGATAGGGTGTTGTTCAGCATTTTCGGATTAACCACCAGATTGCTGTATGTCAATTCTCCCTGTATACCGGGTTGTGAATCATCTCTGTTAACTTTTATGAATCCGGATATAGTTCCGGAAATTTCATTTAAGTATTTTTCAAGGAAGGGTGAAAAGGTATCCAGGGTGAGATCACTTATTTTCGCATCCAAGGTCGTTTTCCTGAGATTGTCCCTTGGGGTGATACCTGTCAGTTGCAATTTATCCTTCCCTTCGTATCTTACAATTCCACCATATTCATAAGAGCTTGTATCATGAGCATTATAATATGCCTGAACATCGTAAGTCCCAAGCTCGGTATTGTTCATGCTAACATCATTAAAAGAAAGGTAGGACCGGACACTTGAAAGAGAATCATCCAAAAAACAAATATCACAATTTACATATCCCTGCAATTCATCTTCACTAAGAAGCAGAGTTGCGATAGCCGTTAAATCAATATTTTTGACTTCAAACAGTAAAGGACATTTTTCAGTCCTGCCAATGTTGATAATCTTCTTGTCTGATGTTAACTCAAGATTGCATTCATCTATAAATGAATTGGTAAATGTTATTAAGTTCTCTGTGCTTATTCTCCAGGGATTTCCGAACAATACGAGACTATCACCAGGAAAATTTATTGAGTACAATCCCGAAGATTTGTTGATATCAAATGTCACAAATTGCGTTACTTCATCTTTGTCAGTGAGGGCGGCTATTTCAGTATGCGCAAAACCTTCTTTCATAGCATTCTTCATGTGGAATTGATCTGCTATGATATTCCTGCCATCTACTCCCAATACAGAGCTTTCCATCAGAAATTGATTTTGTTGCAGTTCAGCATGAAGTATTGCTATGTCCGCCCGGATACCTTTGAGCTCAGGTTCAGTAATAGTCAGGTTTAGCTGATCCTTTCCCGTTTCATTTGTTATTAGTTCTGCTGCTAAGGTTCCGAAAGCAAACTTCCTCTTCAGGATGAACTCATCAATTATGGGGTGAGAAGTAAGTTTCATATCGATTTTTACATTAGGTAGAGAAGGAATGTAAGAAGCTATGGCAGTTGAATCGGGATTCTTTATTATCATGTTTGCATACCTGATTGAATCTATAAAATCAGGCAGATTAATGTATGAAATGAAATCAACCTGAATAAAGTCACTGCTTATGTTCGTTGAAAAACCATTCTGTAATGCATCAAGCTTTACATTCGTATTTTCTACAAGATAGTCTGCCTGAGATGTTATCGCATGAAAATTAGTAAGCTCACACCCGGCCTGAAAGGATGAATCATCAAATTCATGGTACTCACCATAAAAATTCGCGCTCATCAAGCCTGAGGGAAATGATCTGATCAGGTCATGGTTCAGCATTTGAAAATTGCCGGATAGAAAAATGCTTTTGTTTTCTTCAAGATGAATGGAATGTTCGATTGTAGCAGAAAGTAAGCTATCATGAGATACAACAGTTCCTTCAATCTGCTTATCATGAAATGTCCCTTGAAAGGCAAGATCTTCAAAACTTTTATCAGAAATCCTGTACTTTTTGAGGTGTAAGAAGTATTGAATATCAGGAGACCTGTTAATCTTTCCCGAGGATGAGATATCAATAGAATCAAACCGGACCGGAACAGGAAAGATTGAGTCTGCTACTACTGAAGCGTTGTAAGCATTGAACTGAAAAGAAGAATCAATCAGATAATACTCCCCTGTCATTGGAAGATGTAAATAGTCAGATACAATATCCTGTTCCAGTATTATTCTGTCCCTGCTTCCGGATACCGTACCACGAATTGCAGCATGATCTAACAGGGAGAGATACAGGCTTATATCAGGCTGTGTGAATGCATCTTCAAATGCAGGTTCGTTTATATTTATCGAATAGGCGGAATGAAAATGCATTGAATCCCCTGATGCGAAATCAGCCAGGTAGCCGCTTGCATGAATATCTCCCAGGGATTCAGATTTGAAAAAAAGCTTTTCAAACCTAAGTTGCGAAGAATTTGATTTAGCTAAAATTTCCAGATCAACCGGTTCCTTTATATATTTTGAAATGTTTTGTATTTGAGGAATAAAATATTCGATGGTTGATGGTGAAATATTCTCCATCGCCATGTCAACTATTGAAACAGGGAATTTCTCCGGATTTTTTAAGGAGGCCCAATGTCCATCAGATGCCAGTTTACATCTAATATTTCCTTTATTAACATGGATCTCAAGCTCTGCATTTGTTTTTTTCCTATCAGCAGCAAATGCTATAGAGGAGTTCTCAAGAAATATCTCATCGTTCAGATTTACATTCAACTCTTTGATTGTTCCTCTAAAACACTTATCACTATAAAACGACTTCCTGATTTTTGTATCGAAGTTATGAACCGAGAAAAAGCGGGATGAAAAAGAAGAATCTGAAAAACCCTGTTGATCAGGGTTATGATGGAATTCAATTTGTGCCAATTCCCCTTTTGTTATACTAAACTTCCACGGTTTCTTATTATTTCTTACTTTTTTAACTTTTATAGTCGGGTCAGAAGATGTATGTTCCTCTACTTTGGCAACATGAATGTTCAACTTCTTAACATCAATTAATCTGTCTTCCAAATCGACAAACGGTTCCTTGATATCAAGATCCTTAGTATATGCTGAGAGATAAAAATCCTTTAGTTCCTGTTTCAGATCGAAAGAGCAATTATGAAGCACAACTCTTCCTCCTTTGATATTCCAGTCAACGCGCGATTTTCTTTTCTTTTTCTCTTTCTTTTTGTTAATCTTGATGCTGGCAGAACAATCGGATATCAGAATATCATCCCATCGGATGACATGATTAAGGATCTCTAACCTTACTTTATCCACTTCGAGTTTTTCAGTCTGAACATCAATCTTAAGATCGGTTTCCTGGTTGATCAGTGCAAATCGAATTTGACTCAGATCTAGATCTGCACCCAATATCCAGTTCTTTTTTTCTTTTACTGCTTGGGTATGATCCTCATCAGATTCAGAATACTTTAACTTAAAAGTTGATGTGTTTAGCATAATTTCACCTTCTGAGATCAGAACATCAGCTCGAAGAGATGCTTTCCTTTTTCTGAATGATCTTAGCTTTACGCTTATCTCACCAATCGATGCCCGCGATAATGTATCATCAAAATAAACATCCTCCAGTTTTAGTCCGACAGGAAATAAATAGCTGTAATCCCTGATTGAAAAACTTGCTTCCAGTGTGGTTGAAATTTGACTATTCACCTTTTGAATAATCTTCTTTCTAACAGGTCTTAATGATATGACAAGCGGCAGAAGCAACAACATGATAAGCAGCAATAACATCAATCTGCTTATTGTTTTCAATAGTTTTTTTAACCACTTCAACAGCATACCACTTTCTAACCTCATCCCTTTGACTATTTTGTGAAAGCCAATTTATTATTTATTCTGTCTTATTCACCCGCCTGATAAGAAAATAACTGGTCGCAAAGCTAATCACCAGTAAAGCAATTCCAACAATTGTTAATGGGTCTGTATTATCATAATTGAGAATTATTACTTTACGTGACATGGCAGTTAATGCTACGACGAGAATAATTTCAGCTTGTAGTACATGACTATATAAATAATGTTTTAATTTTCATATTCGAACAATATTAAAATTTGTTTAGACTTCCTTAATCTCATAAAAACATAATAAAACATAAAATAAACTCACTGAATTTCTGTTATTAACTAATTGAACAATAAAAACAAAAGTTGGTTAATAAAATTACAAATATGATTTAAATCACCGGTGAAAGATAATAAACATCATGATCATTTATTTGAACTGATTGATCACATTTGATAAATTTGAGGTAGAAAATCTAATCTGCTCAGGCATTAAGTTAAACAATTATGCTGGAAGTAAAATATAATATAAAAAGTTTAATTTCAAGTATATACGAATGCCAGAAGAAAATTATTATCAACCGGCGTTTCATTCGAGAGCTTGAATCAGAAGGCCAGAATATGGCACATCTCATCAGAGAAAACAGAGAGCTGGAAGATCAGATAGCAACTTTCCAGAAAGAATTAAGAAAAAAATACCAGTTCTCTTACTAAAACAATTGTAAGAACAAGATATTTCAAAATAATACGCAGGTTACAATAATAATAGCCTGCGTTTTTTAGTCATAGTTACACAGCGATTTTCAAATATGAATTACTTCATCGTAGGCTGCTGCTGCAGCTTCCATTATTGCTTCCGACATGGTAGGATGCGGATGAATGGATTTTATTAATTCATGCCCTGTTGTTTCAAGATTACGTGACACTACCAATTCAGCAATCATTTCAGTAACATTTGCCCCAATCATATGAGCTCCCAGCAATTCTCCATATTTCGCATCGAAAATTAATTTTATAAATCCGTCTTTCGCCCCGGCAGCATTTGCCTTGCCAGACGCAGTATAGGGAAATTTTCCTACTTTGATTTCATAACCGGCCTCTCTGGCTGCTTTTTCGGTATAACCAACAGATGCTACTTCAGGACTTGTGTAAGTACACCCGGGAATATTATTGTAATTGATAGGTTCAGGATTCATGCCTGCAATTTTCTCAACACAGACAATCCCTTCAGCCGATGCAGCATGTGCAAGTGCCGGACCGGATACTATGTCGCCAATAGCATATACTCCATCAACAGATGTTCGATAAAATCCGTCAACTTTAATCTTTCCTTCTTCCACTTGTATTCCTGCTTCCTCAAGCCCAAGATTCTCAAGATTCGGAGTAACGCCAACAGCAGATAAAACTATATCAGCCTCCTGCTCCTCTTCTCCTTTCCTGGTTTTGATCTTCACCTTACATTTAGTCCCTTTTTTATCAACCGATTCAACAGTAGAATTAGTCATTACCTTCATGCCTGACTTTTTGAATGATCGCTCCAGTTGTTTGGAAACCTCTTCATCTTCTAAAGGAACAATGGCCGGTAAAAATTCAACCAGCGCAACTTTGGTTCCCAGAGAATTATAAAAGTTTGCAAACTCGCTTCCTATTGCTCCCGACCCGACGATCACCATCGATTCCGGTAGTTTTTTCAGTGTCATTGCTTCACGGTAACCAATGATCTTTTTCCCATCCTGTTTCAGATTTGGCAATTCTTTTGAGCGGGCTCCGGTAGCCAGGATTATATGATCTGCATTATACTTCTCCTTTTTATCTTTACTGACTTCAACTTCAACAGTTTTACTATCTATGATTCTGCCGTAACCTTGTATATGATCTATCTTATTTTTCTTAAAAAGAAATTGTATCCCTTTGCTCATTCCATCTGCCACGCTCCTGCTCCGTTCAACCATCTTTGTTAAATCGGCTTTGACAGCACCTTCTATTGTAACTCCGTAATCAGAGGCATGTTTGGTATATGCAAATACCTCAGCACTTTTTAATAGCGATTTTGTAGGAATACAACCCCAGTTCAAACATACGCCTCCCAATTCGTTTTTTTCAACTACTCCAACCTTTAAGCCAAGCTGGGAAGCACGGATTGAAGCCACATAGCCTCCAGGACCACTGCCAATTACAATAAGATCATATTTCATATCAACTTTATTTTATATTGTTTGCTGGTGTAACCTGTTCTATAAATACCAAATTTACAAGATATCTACATTAAAAGGGGAAATAATTGAAGAATAACCTTTGATTGGATTGTTCATTACACTAATTATTTGCCATTCACTCATTAGTTTATATTTTTATCGAAAACACTTATTTTTTCAGGATTTGAAACAATCTTATGTCCGGTAAAAGACAGAATTTTGAAATGAAATTGAAATACAATATACAAGTCCCGCTCGATTCTCCTGAGAGAACTCTCATCCATAGAGAAATTATAAAACGCAAGCTATTCCTGAAAAAACTTTATCTGGAATGGTACAACCTGTTTAAAAAAGAAACACGGAACCTGCCCGACGGATTACTTCTTGAGCTTGGATCGGGTGGAGGATTTTTGAAAGAAGAGATGCCTGCAGTGATTTGTTCCGATATATTGCCTTTGCCAGCCAATGATATGACATTTTCGGCACTCGAAATGCCATTTCAGGATAATTCTGTAAGTGGAATTTTCATGATAGATACATTTCATCATATACCGGATTCGGATAGATTTCTCTTTGAAGCCAAAAGGATTCTGAAAAAGGGTGGCATATTGATTATGATCGAACCCGCGAACAGTTTTTGGGGAAGATTCATATACAAAAATTTTCATCACGAACCATTCAACAGGAAGGGAAACTGGAAAATACCACAGAAAGGCCCTTTAAGTGGAGCTAACGGAGCTTTGCCATGGATTGTTTTTGAAAGAGACAAAGAACTATTCAGAAAAAAATTCTCTGCCCTGGAGATAGTAAAAATAAACTATCATACGCCTCTCAGATATCTGATTAGCGGAGGTGTTTCGTTTCGACAAGTTGTTCCGAATTTTACCTATGCATTCTTTAGATCACTTGACCGGTTTATGGCTTCTGTAAGTCCTCAAATATCCATGTTTATGACCATAAAAATCCGTAAGAAGTCATGAATCCGGAACCTATTACTTAAAGTTGTCTGATTTAAAATAATAATTCAGAATCTGTCGTGCAGCTGCAAATGAACTTATTCTTTCATTCAATACATCCTGTTTTAGAGTTTCGAGCTTTTGTTGCAAAGTCTCGTCATCATAAAAATGTGTTCTTAAACTCTCTTCTATCGTCTCGTTCATCCAGTAAAGAGCCTGTTTCTTGCGTTTCTCGGTAAAATAGTTACTTGTAGTTGTATGGTCTTTGTATTCCGCAATTTTATCCCATATTTCGTCAATTCCCTTTCTATTTATGGAAGAGCAGGTTAAAACCTTTGGTGTCCAACCTGACTCAGATGCAGGGAACAGGTGCAGAGCTGAACGATATTCCTCAGCAGCCCGCAGGGCATCATCAATGTTAGATCCATCGGCTTTTGTAATAGCAATCATGTCGGCCATTTCCATTATTCCCCGCTTTATACCCTGCAGCTCATCGCCAGCACGGGAAAGCATTAACAACAGAAAAAAATCAACCATTGAATGAACAGCAACCTCTGACTGACCAACACCCACCGTTTCAATAAAAACAACATCATATCCTGCTGCCTCACACAAGAATATCGTTTCTCTGGTCTTTCTGGCCACACCTCCCAGCGAACCTGATGATGGTGATGGCCTGATAAAGGCATTGGAATAAGATGCCAGTGATTCCATCCGTGTTTTATCACCCAGAATACTCCCCCTGGAACGCTCGCTGCTAGGATCAATGGCTAATACCGCTAATTTATGATCGCTATTGGCAAGGTATTTCCCCAGTTCTTCAATAAATGAGCTCTTTCCCACACCGGGTACACCTGTAATTCCAACCCGGATTGAACGTCCTGCATGCGGAAGGCATTCTTTAATAATTTCCTGAGCCTGTTGAATATGTTCAGGAAGATTACTTTCGACAAGTGTTATAGCCTGGCTCAATATTGTACGGTCTCCATCGAGAATTCCCCCAACAAATTCATCTATTGCTATCTCACGGCGTTTAACTTTCTGAAGGCGAGGATTAACTGATGGAGGTTTGTTGACTCCCTTTGACACTGAGAGTGCACTCTTGTTTGTTTTCTTGCTCATACCTATTAGCCTGACCAAAGGTAGGAACAAAAATAAGCTCAACAATTGAATTAAAGACAGACTTATTAAAAAATGTGAACAGAGTTTAGCGTAAAATATAGCCTTCGATCCAAAGATATTGCTTATAAGATTTCGGATCGTTTGTAATCACAGTTATTGCATTCTTAACATTCCCTGATCTGCCCTTTGGGTCAAATTTTGCACCTATTCTGGTTGAATCACCCGGAGATAAAATTTTATTCTTTGGTTCAACAACTGTGCAACCACAGGATGGTTTAACTGCCCTGATGATCAGGTCTGATTTCCCGATGTTTTTCAGAAGAAATGAATATTCAACAGGTTTATTGCCGGTGATGGTATCAAAAGAATAACTATTTTTATCAAAATAGGCAACCGGAGCATAAAGAAGTTGTTCTTCGGTAAATGTGCTAAAATCTTCACGAATGTTAGCGGTGACAGCCAATTTCGCTTTTTTATCTCTTTTCCCGTTAATAATAACAGAAATACGATCAATCACAACATCCCAGTCATCTAACACATCAGAATTGTAATGAATTTCAATTTGTCCGTATTCACCAGGTTGAAGTTCCGAAGGATGAATATAGGCAGTAATATGATCGGGAACGTCTCCCAGATCCAGTTCCATCGGGTCATCTGTCAGATTTGCTATCGCGAGAGTTTCCATCCCGGTATTCCCGCTAAAAATATAACCCAGGTTAATATGTTTTGATTTAACGCTTAAGGTTCCAACTTTATAGTCCAGTTTTTCTTCATTAAGAGCAGGCAAAACATTACCGGTAATTGTTAAGAACATATTGGAATTCTTAGCTGTGCTCTGCATTTGTATTGTTTTATGAAATGATCCGGGACGATCTTTTGGATTGAATTCAACAGTTACAAAACCGGCTTCACCCGGCGATACAGGTTGCTTTGACCATTTGGGGGTAGTACACCCACAGGTACTTCTTACATTAGTAAGAACAAGCGTTTTGGAACCGGTATTTGAAAAACTAAAGGTATGTGATACGATCCCATGATCTTCTCTTATTCTCCCAAAGTCATGCGAATTATCCAACAGGGTTAAAATGGCTTCATTCTTTGTCTGACCGGCAAGAGTCAGGCTCAAGATCAAACATCCAATAACTACATAATTCTTCATGAATTCTTCATTTGTACTTTATAACGATGACCTCATAATAAAGTTATGCTTTTTTTATGAAATTTAATGTTGTCAAAGGGATGGATACCTTTTGGCATTTATTTTCAGGATGAAAAGTTTAAATTTTTACTGGGTGGTAATCACAACTTTTTATATGAATTACATTATTTTTATAGCTAATATCGTAGACTTAGCGATTATCTATGCTCCGTAAACTTGAATATTATATACTTCTGCCTTATATTTTTCTGTGCACTTTCACAAATCTCAGTGCTCAGTTTTACAATGGTCATCAAATGACCTTCGGAAAAAATCGCGTTCAATACAATGGTTTTTACTGGTCTTATCTCAGATTTGAACGTTTCGATACTTATTTCAGCGAATACGGCAAACCACTGGCAGAATACACGGCCAGGTATGCCGAAACAGAACTTACCCGCATTGAAAACATGTTCGATTACAACCTTGATAGAAGGATCATTTTTGTTATATACAATAAATTATCAGATTTCAGACAAAGCAATATTGGATTAGTAACAGGAAAAGTAGATAATAATATAGGTGGTTTGACAAAAGTAGATCGCAATAAGGTATTTCTTTTTTTCGAAGGTGATTATAGTAAACTTGAACAGCAAATATCAGCATCTATAGCTAAAGTATTGGTAAATGAGATGATTTACGGACTAAACTTCAGATCGAATGTTGCCAGTTCTACTCTTATCAATCTGCCTGATTGGTATATTGACGGACTGGTGGCATACATTTCAAAAGAATGGAATTTTGAGACTGAAAACAGGGTAAAGGATGGTGTGCTTAGTGGCAAATACAAAAAGTTTAGCCGACTGGTAGGTGAAGATGCAAAGTATGCCGGACATTCTTTTTGGCGCTACATTGCAGAAGTGTATGGGGAAACTGTCATACCCAGTATACTTTATCTTACAAAGATTAATAAGAATGCTAATATCGGATTCCTTTATGTAATAGGAGCTTCCTTAAAAGATATTTCCCGCGACTGGCATTCTTATTATACTGATGTTTACTCAAACTATGCCAGTACTGAAAGTATTCCTCAAACAGGGTTACTTGAAGAACGTCCACATAAGAAAAGAGTGTACCAGCAAATTAAAATCAATCCAAACAGTAAATATATTGCATATGTGACAAATCAGATGGGGCAGTATAAAATATGGATTCATAATCTCGAAACAGGCAAGAAGGATAAAATTCTTAAAAGAGAACATAAACTTGAACAAATTACTGATTACTCTTACCCGGTTTTAGCCTGGCATCCTTCAGGAAGAATTCTTACCTTCATTATAGAAGAAAAGGGTGGCCTGAAATTGTATTATTATACTTTTGGCGAGAAAAAACTGCAAACACGTAACCTTCTTTACTTTGAAAAAATCCTCGGCTTTTCATTTTCACACGACGGAACCCTGTTGGTATTATCTGCTGTAAAAGAAGGAAAGACAGATATTTATGTACATAATATTGCCGCTGGCAGCAACTTCCAGGTGACAAATGACATCGCAAATGATTTTCATCCGAGGTTTATTAATAATTCGCAGCAAATAATCTTTAGTTCCGATCGAAGATCAGATTCGCTAAGTGTGTCTTCAGCTGATCCGAAAATGGCATTAACAAAAGATCTCTTTATTTATGACTATTCAAAGAAAGACGATCAACTCATGCGTCTTTCTGATAATAAGTATGTTAATAAAACTCAACCATTAGAAATAGGAAGGAATAATTTTTTATCTCTTAGCGATAAAAGTGGTATTATCAACAAATACTATTCAAAATTTGATAGCAGCATAAATTATGTTGATACAGCTATACATTACAAATACTATGCTATTACAAACCCGGTTACTAATTATCCGCGCAATATCATTGATCATGACTATAATCAAAAAACCGGTACGGCCGCAGAAATTATTTTCAAAAATGGTCGGTATTATATGTATCATAGAAACTTTGACAGTAGTGATCTTCTCAGTGATGAACCGGTCCCAACAGATTATCGCAAATCCAAAACTCAAAAATTGACTTTAAAAGATAGTATCCGAAGTATTGTAACCATTGAATTAGCTATCGATTCTATCACTAATGATATGCTCCTTTATGGTGGTGATACCATCAAGTTTTCCGAATCTGAAATTGATATAAACAATTATATTTTTGAGATCGAAAGAATTAACTTTTACAACAGCAAGCTGAAAGAAGAAAATCTGAATATTAGAATTGTTGAGAATACTGTTGAAGAAGAGGAGAAAGTAAGAATATACCAAAAAGCATTCTATCAAAACTACATTGTCAGTCAAATCGATTTTAGTTTTCTCAGCGAATCCTACCAGGCATTCACAGGTGGGGCTGTTTACTTTAATCCGGGAATAAATCTATTGTTTAAAGTTGGTACACACGATCTTTTTGAAGATTATAAGATAACCGCTGGTATAAGACTGCCCCTTGATTTTCAAAGCAGTGAGTACCTTATTAGTTTTGAAAATCTGAAAAGTCGAACTGACAAGCAATATGTATTTCACCGACAAGCCTTCAAACATTACTCCGGACAAGATAATAGTCAGCTGGTAAAAACAATCACAAACGAGCTGTCTGTGATAACCCGTTATCCATTTTCTCAGGTAACATCATTTGTAACTACCGTTGGTTTGAGAACAGATAAAAATGTTTATCTTATTGATTATGTAAATCTCTTTCAAACTCTTGATAAACCTAATGCTCAAAAATTTTGGACAAGATTAAAGGGCGAATATATTTTCGACAACACACGGTCCCTTGGGTTAAATCTCTATGGAGGTACTCGTTTTAAAATATTTGGAGAGTATTACCAGCAATTGAATGACAAGTTTGACTATCTGTTTGTTGCTGGCCTGGATATAAGGCATTATGTTGTATTGCATCGTAATCTAATCTGGGCAAGTCGATTTGCAACAAGTACATCTTTTGGAAGTAGTCGTTTGATATATTACATGGGAGGAGTTGATAACTGGACAAATGTTACCCCTCATAAAATCCCGACCTTTATACCGCTTAGCGAAATCCGAATTGATGAAGAACAGAATTATGCCTATCAGGCAGTTGCAACCAATATGAGAGGTTTTTCACAGAATATTAGGAATGGTCATAGTTTTGCTCTTATCAATACTGAAATTCGATGGCCTGTTATTCGATATTTAGCCAATCATCCTTTAAGCAATGCGTTCTTACAGAATTTTCAGGCAGTTGGTTTTTTTGATATCGGCACAGCCTGGTCAGGTCAACATCCCTGGTCTGGAGAAAACGCATATGACAATGATATAATTACACAAGGCCCTATTGAGATAGAGATTGATGCTGACAGAGAACCTATTGTTGCTGGGTATGGATTTGGAGTTCGTTCTCAGCTTTTTGGTTACTTTATACGTTTGGACTGGGCATGGGGAATAGAAAATATGCAAGTATTACCAAGAGTTTTTTACCTTTCCTTAAGTCTCGACTTTTAGTTAATTAATAATATCTGCAATAAAATGGAACTTGTATATTTTCTTTCAGGATTAGTTATTGCATCTGTAACAGGCTGGATTGTTTTTCGATCGAAAAGTGAATCTATTCGGCAGACTTCATCTGAAAAGAATACAATCTTTCTTCGGCAATTAGAGGAGTTGAAAGCTGAACTAAACAAGAAAGAAGAAGTGTTGTTTGCTCTTAATGCGCAACACAGCTCCAAAGAAACTGAGATTAAAAATCTTACTATCAGGCTACAGGAACAAAAACAGGAAATGCTTGAAATCAGAGAAAAATTCACTACCGAATTTCGGAATCTGGCCAACGAAATCCTGGAAGAAAAATCAAAAAAGTTCACTGAGCAGAATAAAACAAATCTGGATCAGATTTTAAAACCTTTGAATGAACGGATAAAAGAGTTTGAAAAGAAAGTAGAAGAAACTTACGACAAAGAGGCTCAACAACGCTTTTCACTGAAAGAAGAAGTAAAACGTCTTGCCGAATTGAATCAGCAAATAAGCAAAGAGGCCAGTTCACTAACCAAAGCTTTGAAAGGCGAATCAAAAACACTAGGCAACTGGGGAGAAGTTATTCTGGAAAGTATTCTGGAACGTACAGGATTAAGAAAGGGGCTCGAATACACAGTGCAGGATTCTTTCACCGTAGAGGATAAGAAAAGATTTCAATCAGATGTTATTGTACATTACCCAGGAGAGCGAAGTATTGTAATAGACTCGAAAGTCACCCTGACCGCTTACGATAATTATATTGCAGCTGAAGATGAATCCTTACGCAAGGCTGCTTTGAAAGAACATCTTGCATCTGTTAAAAACCATATTAACGAGCTTTATTCTAAGAATTACCAAGATATTGAAGAAATCAAAACTCTGGATTTTGTAGTCATGTTTATGCCTGTTGAACCCGCTTATTTACTTGCCATTCAGAACGAACCACAGCTCTGGTCATACGCATACGAAAAAAGGATCCTGCTGATAAGCCCGACAAATCTTGTGGCAGTACTTAAAATGATTGAAAGCCTTTGGAAACAAGAATATCAGAATAGAAATGTATTTGAAATTGCACGACAGGGTGGCGAATTATATGATAAATTCGTTGGTCTTATCGAAGACTTAAATGATGTTGGAAATAAAATTAAACAAACACAAAAAAGCTACGAAGCTTCCATGAATAAGCTCTCTACCGGCAAAGGTAATCTGATAAAAAGGGCACAAAATATTAAGGAACTTGGTGTGAAAACAAAAAAAACATTACCGGGTAATTTGTTAAGCAGTGCCCTGGATACAGAAGACGGCTCCTCATCAGATTAATTAGCTTAATCATTACTCATATTAATACTATTCAAGATATAAGACTCTGTTTAAATAATCAGTAAGTCCAACATTTCAATTAAAAAAAGATGCCGGAATAATCCAGAATAATAATTGTTTTTAACAATTTCTCAACAATAAATGCCTGTGGCAAAATTATCAGCTGGTTATAGGACGTTAAAGCTAAAAAGAATCTTCCGGAAAGCCTTCTGAACAAGGCATTGGAAAATGATGAAGACAGATAGGTCTTCAAAAAAGCCTGTTTTAGATATCAGACGGGTACAAACAGGCAATTGAACAAAGCAACCAATAAGTAATACAAATTCAGGTTTGTATTTTCTATTTACTCATTACCCCTGTTTAGATTGGTAATTCAATAGTAAATCTTACACCCTGTTTAACATTTTCTGCACGCAACGACCCATTATGCTCTTTAATGAAGGAATATGCAATGGATAATCCCAAGCCAGTTCCCTCTCCAGGATCTTTGGTAGTAAAAAACGGATCAAATAATTTATTAATCAAGTCATCAGGTATTTGAGGGCCTGTGTTTTCAATCTCTATTATAGCTCTTTTACCGGTCTCATCGACAACAGATCTGGTAGTTATTTTTATTGTTTCCTTGTTATAAGCTTTTTTGCCACGTATGGAAGCAATAGCATTCTCGATGATATTAAAAAATACCTGGTGCAACTTATCCTGGTATACTGGTACTTCATATTTTAAATGGTATTCTTTAACAACTGAAATATTTGCAGGAAGATTAGCATTACAAAACAACAGAGTACTTTCAATTATCTGATGAATATCCATGTGTTGCAAAACTGAGTCATCTTTATAGGAAAAATTCATCAGAGCATCAACAATCTTGGTGGCCCTGATCACTCCCTCCCTTATAATCTGAATAGCTGAATTCAGATCCGCCATAGATTTGGTGTTTTTTCTTAAATCGTTCCTGATGCCGCTATCATTAATCAGGTCCAATCCTCCTGAAATAAAATTTAATGGGTTGTTAATTTCGTGTGCAACTCCGGAAGTAAGAGTTCCAATGGCTGACATTTTTTCTAATTGAATCAATTGTTGCTGTGTTACTTTCAATCGTTCAAGAGCAAGTCTTAACTCTTCGTTTTGAGTATCAAGAGTCTTATTTTTTTCATTTACGTCCTGTTCAAATCTAATATTTAGTTTCCTGAGGTAGAAAACAGCAAATTGCAGAAAAATAAAAATGGCTATCTGTGCAACTTTGAAATAAACATAAAATCCTTCAATTATTTTAACAATCTCGAAAGTCTCTGGCATAAACCAGATAAGTAATTTTTCAATAAATAGTATGAGTAATCCATAGTAGACCAAAGAGATTCGATAGAGAATCTTGTCTTTGTCCGGGACAAGTATTAATTGAGGAAGTACTGAAGAAGCAATTAATATAAACGGGTAATAACTGAAACTTTCTTCCTCAACAAACCCTATTAATGTTGGAAATATCAAAAATATTAAAGGAGGTAAAAAAATGAGTGAAATTTTGCTAAAATTCGGGAATTTGAAATAGGCTAAAAACAGGTTGATAAGATTTATGATCAGCAACAATAAAACTCTTAACGAACCTATACCAAGTGTGCTGTCTTCAATAATACGCATTACGGATAGAAATACCAGTAAGCATAGCATTATGGTAAACATTATGAAATTGAGCTGATTACTAAGAATCAGTGTTCTTTGCTCCAGACTTGCATCTTTCTCTTCTATTCCAAGGAAGGAAACGAAATTCCACAATTTTCTCATTGGCTGGATAATGATCTGGTCTATTTAAAGATATGAATTAACTACCTGAAAAACAAAAGTAATATTATTTCCGGCACTTGTATAAGCAGGGTATAGTAAGGTCCGGGGAACTAATTCTGGTATGACCTGAGAAATAATGTGGGAAAGTAAAAGGTATTGTTTAGGATAAAACGAATGTCTTATTTATTGCCAGCACAAGCTCTGAAATATATTACTTGATAACAACATGAATAACGCATGTTTTCTGCATTCATGCGAAACAACCAGCTCATGAATTCAATCCATTCTATAAAAAGAATTGTGTATAGCCAAATGTAAGTTGGAATTTTACTGTATTTCATGGTTTTTATATCTAGTTTTCTTTTTCAACCAGCCATTCTTTATGATTGAACATCCAGTCTTCAAGCACTACATCATCTTCATCTTCTGTTTCTTCTGCTATGATAGCATAATTCAGATCTTCCATTCTATTGCTATCCTTTTTACCAATTTCAGATCTTTTAGTATTCGAACAGATAATTGAAGATCTGATATAAGTACTGGATTGTTGGGAATATTCCAATGCCAGATCCCCTACTTCAGACAACCGATATGTCAGTTGGGTACTGTCAAGGATAAGAATTAATTTTTGTGGTTTATCGGTAAACACCTTATCCTGTATCTTCACGATAATCGTGCTGTCGGACGATGATTCGATGCTAATAATTGTTTGCGCATTCAGTCTTGAACAAATAATACCTGCCACAATCAACAATAGCATCCCCGATAGTATCGGGACCTTATAAATAGTTTTCATGATTTTGGTTCTTTGGTTTTGACAGATATTTACAGCTATTATGCCAAAAACTATAAAGCATTTAAATCCTGCGGTTTACAATAAACATTACAGCATAACTTACCGATAAAGTTGACCGGTTTTGGACTCAAGGCGTTCGATATCGAACAAATCTTTACTCATGCTCATCCTTTAATTTCTGAAGATATCTATTGAACCTGACAGTAAAAATAAATTATAATTCCAGATAAAAATTGTTGTAACCATTTTGCAGGTTCCTGCATCAAATAGTACGGAAACAAATAATTAATTTAAAAATCAAAATTATGGAAATTTTAAATGGACTTGAAAGTGTCTTGGTTCCCCTGGCTTTTTTTGCGGCCATTGTTTTATCGCTCTTTTTTTACTACAGATCAAGACATCAGGAGAGAATGGCGATGATTGAAAAAGGAATCGAATTGAAAAATGCCAAATCCGGACGACCTCTGCAGGCACTCAAAATCGGTGTCTTATCTATTGGTATTGCTTTTGGTATTTTCTTTGGATACCTTATGACAGAATATACTATCATAAACGAAGTAGCTTCGTATTTCACCATGATATTATTGTTTGGAGGAATCAGTTTGGTATTGAATCATTTCATAAGTTTGAAGTTTACTAATCCGAGAAATTAATGGATGAACTATACATCCAGCAAGTTCTTCAGGGTGATATTAACTCTTACAGGTATCTTGTTGAAAAATACAAGAACATGGCATTTACCATTGCAAGAGGCATTACAGGGGCAGATCTTGTTGCTGAAGAGGTTGTGCAAGATGGATTTTTAAAGGCTTTCCAAAATCTTAAAAAATTTAAGAGGAAAGCCAAATTTTCAACCTGGTTCTATAAAATTGTTGTAAATGAATCGCTAAAAAGAGCCAGGAAAAAAAAACCAAAGTTTTTGGATCTGGATGATGAACAAATACCTGATGAACAAATAAAAATGGAACCGGAAGCAATTGAACATCTTCACGAAGAAGAACAAAAAGAGATGATCAATAACATTCTGAATAAACTCAACGATCATGAAAGCCTGTTGTTAAGGCTTTACTATCTTGAAGAGATGAAAAATGAAGAAATAAGTAAAATAACTGATCTATCGGTACCAAATGTAAAAGTGATACTCTACAGAGCCAGGAAAAATTTTGCAGCCAGGTTAAATAAATCTGTAAGTTTGATTCATTAGATTAACCATCATGATTAAAGAAAGTGAAAAGACAGAATATAGCTTTAAGAAGCTCATAGGTAAAAGTCTGCTTGATTTGCCCAACAGGAGCTTTGAAGATAAGGTCATGCAAAAAGTTACTTTTGCTCAGGCATTAAAACAAAAACGAAGCAAAAACCTTAAGTTATCATGGATCTTTTTAACTATATCGGCCTTGTTGTTTCCGACTGGTTATATATCTTTTTTTAAACACAACAATTATGATCTGTTAAACAGCCTGGGTACTAATCTGCAAAATCCGGAGAGTATTTTTATTCCAGCTTCTATTCTCATTTTTTCTATTATCATTCTTTTACAGATCGATAACCTGTTAAGACTGACTTTCAGAACAAGTGTCGTTTGAATAGACTATAGAACCGGACTTATGACAATTACTATTTCTCCCTTTGGCTGAGCATTTGAGAAATAGTCAACAACCTCTTCAAGGTTTCCCCTGATGTTTTCTTCGTGAATTTTTGATAATTCTCTTGCTACAGATACCTTATGGTCTTTAGAAAACACTTCTTTCAACTGATTTAACGTTTTTACCAATCTGTGTGGAGATTCGTATAAAATAATGGTGCGATCTTCCATCTTAAGTGCTTCTAATCGTTTAGCTCTGCCTTTTTTATGAGGAAGAAAACCTTCAAACACAAAACGATCCGACGGTAAACCAGAGTTTACCAAAGCAGGAACGAATGCAGTTGCCCCGGGAAGGCATTCGACTTCAATGTTATGTTGCAGGCATCCGCGTACCAGCAAAAATCCCGGATCAGAAATGGAAGGTGTTCCTGCATCAGAGACCAGGGCTATTTTGCTTTCGTTTTCTAATAATTCGATAGATCGAGATACTTTTCGATGCTCATTGAATTTATGGAATGACTGCATTCTGGTCGGTATTGCAAAATGCCTTAAGAGTACACCTGTTTTGCGGGTATCTTCGGCAAGTATCAGGTTTACCTCCTTCAGGATTCGCAGAGCTCTCAAGGTAATATCCTCAAGGTTACCAATAGGTGTGGGAACCAGATACAGCTTACTGTTCATTTCGTCGTACGATTAACTTTCGTCGAATTAGCTCAAGAATTCTTTGTACATAAGCATTATCCATATCCCAGTTGAAATTCTTATCCAGATAATTGTATGCTTCTACAAAACTGCCTGCCATATTAAGTACTTGCAAGGTACTTTCAAAGGTATCTTTATCACCTTCAAACAACTCGTTTATCAATTCAAATTTTTCATTCAAACCTATTGCTCCTGAAATGCTGCTTATCGGGGAGGATTGTAGTTGAGATGAAATATCCTTTTTTTTTGATTTTCCAGCAATTTCTTCATTCAATGTAGGCTTGGAAGATTTGAACCGATCTGAAACAAATGAATTCTTCTCAGGCTTTTCACTTTCATCGGATTTTTCACCTGCACGTTCTTTTTCAATTGGTTTGCGAGCAGAAGCTATGCTTTCTTTCGTATTCTCACCTGAAGATTTCTCTATGTCCTCAGGTTCAGGACTAAGCTCTTTTTCAACTCTTTGTGTTTGAATTTCCGATTTCTGTGAATTCTCAGTCAATGAAAGTGAAGTCTGCATATCCTTTACCAGATCATAAATATTTCTAAGTTTTTCAAGTAAAAGATCAATCTCAATCGCAGGAATCTTATCTGAAGTTTCGAGTTGCGCTATCATATTTGTAATCTCCCTGGCCTGAGCATGTAATACCTCCGCTGTGTTTTTAAATTCCATTTCGGTTTTTTATTATACAAACGTATGAATGTTTAAGAAATTTGCCTGAAAGATGAAAAAAAAGATACTCACTGGCAGAAATAGTATATCGGATATATATAGAGTTAATGATATATCTTCGACTACAAGTTATTGCTAACTTAATAAAATTTACTTTTATAATAAATGCATGCTATTTTTCAGACAATTCACTATTTTAGGATATCTTCCCGGTAAATAAAGTTAATTTTTATGCTGTTTACTGAAGTAAAAAGAACAAAAAAAAGCCATGCAGGGTGAATTGAAGGAATAACAGGTAGTAATTGGTGCACAGGATATATACGAACCCGTATACAGAAAATGCTATAATGAAATAATCAGAAAAGTACAATGCCTGAATTCAATCTGGAACAAATCTCTAAGATCACCGGGGGTAAAATCAAAGGTAGTAAAACCCAAATTGTTGACTTGTTAGAAATCGACAGTCGACGAATAAGTAACAAAGACAGAAGCATATTTATTGCTATTAAAGGAGAGCGACACAATGGTCATTTGTACATCAATGATTTATATGAAAGAGGGTTGAGAAACTTTTTGATTGAAGATCCATCAATAATAAACTCTAAAATAAATGATGCCAATTTCGTTATAGTACCCGACTCTGTTGAAGCACTTCAAAAGCTTGCTGCTCATTATCGAAGGCAGTTAAGTATGCCCTTTGTTGCCATTACCGGAAGTAATGGCAAAACTGTTGTTAAAGAATGGTTGTTTCAGTGTCTATCATACAAATCCATTGTAAGCAGAAGTCCAAGAAGTTATAATTCACAAATTGGAGTACCTCTATCAATATGGATGCTCAATGAACATGCCTCATGGGCAATTATTGAAGCAGGTATCTCCCGAACGGGAGAAATGCAAAAGCTTGAGAAAACCATAGGCCCGGACTATGGAATAATTACAAACCTGGGACCGGCCCATCAGGAGAATTTTAAAAATCTTGAACAGAAAGCCAGGGAAAAACTTACACTTTTCAAGCATGCAAAAATAATCTACTATTGTTATGATCATGAAATTATCCGTGAAGCTATATCAGCCGACCGGATTTTAAGTTCAAAACAACTGATAAGCTGGTCAAAGCATTGTACGGAATGTTTTCTCTCTGTTACCGGCACTGAAAAGAAAAAACATTATACATTACTGACCCTATCTGTCGCAAAAGAAACTTACAAATTAACCATACCATTCACCGATGATGCATCTCTGGAAAATTGTTTGCATATCATAACATTTCTTCTTCATAATAAGAATGATATACAAGCAATTCAGCATGCACTCAAGGATCTTACTCCTGTAGCAATGCGACTGGAGCAAGTCAGGGGTATAAATAACAGTACCATTATCAACGATAGTTATAATTCTGATTACAACTCCCTGAGGATAGCGCTTGACTATTTGTCGATGCAAAAACAGCATAAGAAATATGCACTAATATTGTCAGACATACAACAATCGGGGCAAACAAGCAATGAACTCTATTCCGGGGTCATGAAATTGCTAAGTTCATACCAGATCGACCAGCTTATTGCGATTGGTCCTCACCTATCAAATTTTAGAAATTTACCTGCAGGAACAATACGCTACGAAACAACCGGAGAACTTCTGAATAGTCTGTCGGGATTTGATCTTTCTGATCACTCAATACTCATCAAAGGTGCAAGGGAATTTGGTTTCGAAGAAATAGTAAAGGCACTTTCAGAAAAAAAACATACTACGGTGCTTGAGATAAATCTGAACCATCTGGTGTCAAACCTGAACTACTTTAGAAATAGTTTGCAAGCCGGTACCAAAATAATGGTCATGGTAAAGGCACTATCTTACGGAAGTGGCAGCTACGAAATTGCCAGTCTTTTACAACACGAAAAGGTTGATTACCTGGGTGTAGCGTTTGCCGATGAAGGAGTTGAATTACGACAGGCAGGAATTACCCTGCCGATTTTAATCATGTTGCCATCCGCCGATAGCTATGAAAAATTAATTGAATACCAGCTTGAACCGGAAATTTATAGTTTTAGCGGACTGGAAGCTATTTCTAAAGTCATTTCAGCCAGTCAGATCATTGATTACCCTGTTCAGATCAAACTTGATTCAGGCATGCACCGCCTGGGTTTTATGCCCGATGAGATCCCTGAGTTAGCAAAAAGACTATCAACATACCGAAACATAAAAGTGAAAGCCTTGTTCTCACATCTTGCTGCGTCCGATAGCCCGGATGAAGATGCTTTCACAACAAAGCAAATTCAAATTTTTCAGGACATGTACAATACCCTCTCAAATCACATTGGATACAAACCATTGCGGCATATTGTGAATTCGGCAGGAATAGAAAGGTTTCCGCAAGCTCATTATGAGATGGTGAGATTGGGCATTGGACTACATGGAATATCCGGCATTCAAAAAAAGTTAAAAACAATCAGCACACTTAAAACACAAATAAGCCAAATAAAATCAGTTACCCGAAATGATACAATAGGATACAATCGTCGGGGAAGAGTCGATCGTGATTCCTCAATTGCGATTATACCTGTAGGTTATGCAGACGGATTGAATCGAAAATTAGGAAACCATAACGGCCAGGTTGTCATAAAGGATCAATATGTGCCTTTTGTAGGAGATATTTGTATGGATATGTGTATGATTGATGTCACGGGACTCAAAGTCAGAGAGGGAGATGAGGTTATCGTTTTCGGAGAGAAAAATCCGATTCATGAGCTCGCAAAAAAGATTGACACAATTCCCTATGAAGTGCTTACAAGTATATCATCACGGGTAAATCGAATCTATATTAACGAATAACAGAATGCAAAGTGAAAGGATAACTTTTTACAATGCCATTATATAGTTTACAAAAAAAATCATGCATATTGTATTAAGTCGAACTGACAGCATTGGTGATGTTATTCTCACCCTGCCCATTGCAGGCATGCTGAAAGAAAAATATCCCGAATCAAAAATTACCTTCCTTGGCAGAACCTATACTCAACCAGTTATTCAGCTTTCCAGGCACGTTGATCTCTTTCTGAACTGGGATAAGATTAAGCAATTGTCTTCAAAGGAAAGAATAGGAGTCTTCAGCAAACTTGAAGCCGACTGGTTTATTCATGTCTTTCCTGACAAAACTATTGCAAGAATCGCAAAAAAAGCTTCAATTACGAATCGTATTGGAACATCTCATAGAACTTATCATTGGCTCACATGCAACAAGTCCATAAACTTCAGTCGACGAAAATCTGATTTGCACGAAGCACAGCTTAATTGCATATTGTTGAAACCTCTTGAAATCAATATACCTCCTATAGAAAAATTCTGGCAGTACTATGGTTTTGAAAATCCTGAAGAAACTAAAAAAATATTTGGACAACTACTGGATAGTAAAAGAAAAAATATCGTATTACACCCGAAATCAAAAGGCAGCGCACGGGAATGGGGATTGGAAAATTTTGAAAGGCTTATACGGCTGTTACCGGAAGATCAATTCAAGATTTTTATAACAGGAACACAGGACGAGGCTGAACTTATGAAAGAGTTTCTTGAAAGGAATAAAGATAAGGTAACAAATATTACCGGCACTTTTACCCTCAATGAATTTGTCATTTTCCTCTCTATGACAGATGGTATGGTTGCTTGCAGCACCGGTCCCCTGCATATTGCAGCTGCGTTAGGAAAAACTACTGTTGGTATCTACCCTCCAATCAGGCCAATGCATCCCGGCCGGTGGGCACCACTGGGCAAACAGGTTCATGTACTGGTAAAAGACACCGAATGTAATGATTGCAGAAAAAGCCTGAACTGTCATTGCATGCGAGAGGTCTCTCCGGAGACGGTTAAAAAGGTCCTGGTTGAAAGTTATAAGGGATGAAAATCGAATGAATTGATAAATGTAATGTATAGTGGGGAAGACAATTGGATTGAAGCAATTCGAAAGAATGCATTATATATGCTTAGCCTATTATTAAATTCATAAGCAGGTACCTCTGCTTTGCCGGAGGTTACAAAATGCTTTTTCTGCTAATCTCCATGTCCTGTTGAAACACAGAAAAAAAAGCAGCCATTGGTGCTCTCACCGATCCGGAAAAAATTGTGACCGAAGAAAAGGTAACTATATTTTCTACGCTTGTGATAAAATCAGTTTGAATTCTACACGACGGTTCAAAGACCTGCCTTCCTGATTTTTATTACTTATCCTGGGCAGGTTTTCTCCCTTACCCTGTATAAATATTCGTTTGGCGTTTATACCCTCCTCTACCATCAGATTTTTTATTTTCTCTGCCCTGCGAATAGATAAATCGATATTATATGCATCAGATCCCAGAGAATCGGTATGACCTGTGATATTTATGCCTGTGTGAGGATATTTTTCCAGAAAACTAATAACATCCTCCAGTCCTTTATCTGTATCCGGTACAATAATGGTCTTATCAAATACGAATCGAATATCGGGGAATTTCAACCGGTTAAACTCTTCGATTATGGTTAGAGAATCGTTATTATCTACTAAAAGTACAGGTTCAAGATCTTTCAATATCTTTTCCAGCTCTGGCTCCTCAACAAAGAATGTATCAGGGATAAGATCGATATGCGGTATTTTGAGCTTGTAGTCTTTATCAACAAGGCTATCAATGGGAGGTAATGGGGTATTATTAAAAGTTGTGATAAGGGGCTCTGATTGATCAATGCAGATTTTAAGAATAAGTTCATGTTCGCCAATGGTATTTATTTTGAAGCTTATGGCATAGTAATTATTAAGTTTCTTATAGATATCATTAAAAATCCATCGCAGATCGCGCGAACTATAAATGCGATAATAACTGCCCCCGGTATATGCAGAAAGAGCTTCAAGGTATTCGTCACTTACATAATCGCCAAATCCAATGGTATAGATACTTATATCGTTTTCAAGAGCACGTTTCAATAATCTCTTCTCTGATATTATCGAGCTGTTTTCACGGCCATCGGTGAGTATGATAATGGCCTTTCTATCATAATCATGTTCATTCTTGATTAGCGAAATACCTGTATTAATACCATCAAGTAATGCCGTAGCACCGCCATATCCACTTAGTCCCTTAAAAGTGAGCCGATGGCTGAGTTCATCTTTATCGTTGCTTAACTGAGACTCGATACCAATGAAATGATCGTACTTAATCAGGGCAAAGCCATCCTGGTCGCTTTTAGCATTGATAAAATATTTAGCTCCTTTCTGAATCTCATATGCTCTGTCGTATCCCATTGAGCCACTATGATCCATGACAACCGATATCGCATTTGACAGCCTTGTGTTCTCACTGTACTCCTTCACAGTAAAGTCTTCAATTTCTTCAAGCTTCCCATCGGGACGACGTACAAACAAACCGCACCAGATATAATCCTTATCACCGCTTGCACCGGAAAAATAGTTCCCAATATTATCTAACAAATGGGCATGTAACGTTATTGTGGAATCTTTAAAATTTATGGATTTTTTTACGATGTTTATTGTAATGTCATTTTTAACCGCACCAAATGGAAGTATAGTATCCAACCTGTAATAAGTATAGCCTTTAGGAGGATTCCCATCTTCTTTTATCCAGTCTTCGGTAATAAGCTTTATTTCATTATCAAATCCATCGATATAGCCGTCAGGTATTTTCCTTTTTTCGAAAAGTTCTGAAATACTAAGCTTTAATGGTATACTATCCGACGATATCAATACAACCTCTTTTCCATCTGGCGTAAATGAAAAAAAGTCATAATCGTTTATGATAAGAGACTCCTGGTTTGCTGAGAGAGTATTTTTAATAATAAATCCATGCTTATTTTTAGTAATGAAGGGAAAGACTACATAGTCCTTTTGAGAAGATACTACTCTATTTTTTCGCATCTTTCGTAGTGAAGCATTAGGATTTAAATACAAAGGAATTTCAGGAATACTGAAATCGGCCCGGAGGGGAGAATCTCCAAGCGGTACATTATAAATTCTTGCTGTCTTTTCGGAGTCTATTACCTCTATAACATTATCGGATATCCAGCTTATCTTGACGCCTCTTTTATCCGAACGGCGCTCTTCAAAATAATCCAGTAGTTGCTGAGATTCAACATTGAAAATCATGTAGAAGTTTGATAATCTGTCATTTACAATCCCTACCAGAAGGTACTTTCCCGTTGGACTTAATTTCACAAGCTTATAATCCTGTTTGTCCGGATAATACACAATGACCTTTTTTGAGGGAGAAGGAGGCGGATAATTTTTAAATAATGAATTTTTACTTGATCGTGTTCCTCTTATTCCGGATGGTAGCTTGAAATTATAAACATAAAAGTTTGTACCAGAAGTCTTATTTAAAATAATCCTTTTATTATCGCTCGACAATGTCAATTCATCTCCAGTCAACCGTTTTACTATTTTCTTTCTTCCGGTTTTCCAGACATAGAATCGTTTTCGGGTATCCTGCATAACTATGTAATTATCATCGCTGCTAAAATCAAGTTTCCCGGAATAAGCATTTTTTGAAAAACCCGTATAGGTATCCAATACTTCACCACTCTGCGCATCAATAGCTAAAAGTCGCGTTCCCTGGCGTACAATAAAGAGATTATCATGCAGTGGAAAAGCTATGATATTCTGCCATTGGAAATATTCAGGCGATATGTTTTTCTGATTCCTAAGACGAGCAATTGTTCTCTGATCAGGATAATAATAATCGCCCACCATTTTGCCCGTACGCGTATGAAACACGAAGTAATGATACTTCATACGGAAATAAAAATTTTGTGTATTGGGACTTAATACAAGCGTATCGGGTAGAGGTTCGTTTTTAATGGTAAACCTAATCATCTGCAATCTTTGCTGTTCCTCCAGATCGTAAACATTTATCAAATAAGTACTGCTTTTCACAATGGCTGTATAGGGTATACTGTAAGCCAGGTATCCGCTTCTTTCTTCCATAGTATCTTTTTCCCATTCCAAGGTGGCAAAAAATCTTCCATCAGGACTCAGGGCAGATAGTTTTTGAGCTTTCAGATTGCCATTGCTAACGGGAAGTGCCAATAATATAAGCAAAAGAAAGTGGATAGGATGTATTTTCTGAAGTATACACATTATTTCAACCGTTTAGTCTATAAAAATGGAATTTATTGTGATTATTTTGGTTTAGTTCAATACAACATCAGATACTATATAAATAACAAATTTACTTTCGAATTATTTTCGAAAACAGATATTCTTTCGAAGATTTCTTTGTCTCCTCTTATTTCAGACCAATTTCGAAATGGATTATAAGATTTTAGGTGTTGTTCCAATATACAACCAAATGATATCGGTCTGCTTTTCTGTTCACTAATAACAAGTCTTCCGGAAGTAGAAAAATCGTTGACTTTAATTCGATAAAGATAAATACCGGCAGGAAAGTTTTGAGCGTTCCGTTCAATTGTATGCTTTCCCACTGGCAGTTTGCCTTCTACCAGCGAACATGCCATATTATGTCAATTGTATAAGTTCCCGGTGACATTGGATATATTTTCCTAAACCAGGTATCTTAAGCATTTCGGGCGCAGTAGTCACCACCTACTTCCGAATCAGTACTACCCAGTCTTCGCCAGCAGCAGCTGGCGAAGACTGGGTAGTACTGATTCGGAAGT
>DAOUOU010000199.1 GCA_030626465.1 Bacteroidales bacterium | reverse complement strand
CGAAATAAGAATGTAATACAGGGAATTTTTACGCGTGAGAATCTCGTATATTATGTTCGACATAGCGATAGTAAAATTACTGATCTGACCAAAGTTGTTAAAAGCATAAAAGGTACGGGACTGTTGGTAAAAGATCTCTGAGTTTTACAATTTCCAGATACGAAGGTCTGAAATCATATCCCCACTCTGAAATACAATGGGCCTCATCAACCGTAATAAAAGATACTTTCATTTGCTGAACTTTGGCTCTGAAAATATCTGTTTGCAATCTTTCAGGCGAGAGATAGAGCATTTTATAAGCACCATAAACAGCATTATCGAGTTTCAATGAAATCTCATGATAGTTCATTCCTGAATGAATTGCCTGGGCTTTAATTCCCAAGGACTTGAGCTTTTGTATCTGATCATTCATTAATGCAATTAAAGGTGAGATTACCAGACAGATCCCCTCCATTTGTAAAGCCGGCACCTGGAAAGTTATTGATTTGCCACCTCCGGTTGGCATCAAGCCCAGGGTGTCATTTCCTTTTGAAATAGATTCAATAATCTCGTATTGTGTAGGATGAAAAGAAGAATATCCCCAATATTTTTTTAATATTTTGAGATGAGTATTCATGAATAGTCAAAAATATCCTGAGACAAAAATCTTAAAAATTATTAAATTCTTGGGCATTCCGGCAAGCAGAAAACATGTTTATGTGTAAAAATTTATCAGTTGACCTGTTATGCCCGATAAATTATAATCCTATCAATCTAAACAATAATGTGTGTTTCAGTAATTTTAGTTGCTTGCCCGGAATTATTCCCGGTTTATTCAAAAATAAGATTTCTGGTAGTAAATAATTATTTTTCGACGATGAACTAATACCTGGGCTTTTATTCACTCAATTTTTGTAATTTCGCACAATTTAACATATACTAATATCTTTTATGATGTCATTCCTATCAGACAAAATAATTTCAGAAGGATTGACTTTCGACGATGTATTACTGGTCCCGGCTTATTCTGAAGTTGTACCCAAGGAAGTTGATCTGAAAACCATGTTTAGCAGAAACATCTCGCTGAATGCCCCTATCGTTTCATCTGCCATGGATACTGTAACCGAAGCTGCCATGGCAATTGCCATAGCTCGTGAAGGAGGCATTGGAGTGATTCATAAGAATATGTCAGTCGAAGAACAGGCCAAGCAGGTTAAGACCGTAAAACGTGCGGAGAACGGCATGATATTCGATCCTATTACAATACAAAAGGAACGCACAGTTGGCGATGCCCTGAATTTGATGAGGGAATATAAAATTGGAGGGATACCAGTTATTAACAATTCCCATTCGCTTATCGGAATAGTTACCAATCGCGATTTGAGATTTGAGACTGATATGGATAAAAAGATCAGTGTAGTAATGACATCCAATAAGATCATTACTACCAGTCAGGAAACAAACCTGGAAAAAGCTGCTGACATTTTGCAACATCATAAAATAGAAAAACTTCCTGTGGTTGATGAGAATAACCGGCTTATCGGATTGATTACCTATAAAGATATTACCAAGGCAAAAGACAGGCCAAATTCCTGTAAAGATCTAAAAGGCAGGTTAAGGGTTGCTGCTGCTATCGGAACGGCAAATGATACTCTGATCAGAGCAGAAGCTATCGTTAAAGCCGATGTAGATGCAATAATTATTGATACGGCCCACGGACATTCTCAGACTGTGATCAAAGTATTAAAAGAAGTGAAAAAGAAATACTCTGATATTGATGTAGTTGTTGGTAATATCGCCACTGCTGAAGCTGCGACAGATCTTGTCAATGCAGGAGCCGATGCTCTTAAAGTCGGGATTGGTCCGGGTTCAATTTGCACTACCCGGGTAATTGCAGGAGTTGGTGTACCTCAACTCTCGGCAATATTTGATGTTGCCGGTGTGGTAAAAGATAAAGAAATACCTATAATAGCAGATGGAGGCATCCGCTATTCAGGTGATATTGTCAAAGCCATTGCATCCGGAGCGCACTCTATCATGGCAGGTTCATTATTCGCAGGAGTTGAAGAGTCTCCTGGTGAAACAATTATCTATAATGGCCGGAAATACAAATCCTATAGAGGAATGGGATCTATTGATGCAATGCAACAGGGATCAGGAGACCGTTACTTCCAGGATCCCGAAGAGGAGATTGCAAAACTTGTACCGGAAGGAATTGTAGCCCGCGTACCTTATAAAGGTACATTGTATGAGATCATCTACCAGCTTATGGGAGGTTTAAGAGCAGGTATGGGTTATTGCGGAGCCAAAAACATTGAAAAACTAAGAAAGGCGAAACTCGTTCGTATTACAAACTCAGGTATCGTTGAAAGTCACCCTCATGACGTTACCATAACACGTGAAGCACCAAATTATAGCAGATAATATATTTATATATCAAACGTTTGAATTAATGATCAATAAAAAACAATAACACAATAACATGAAAAAATACTTATCAATCCTTACTGTTTTTATTTCATTTCAGATTTCATTTTGTCAGGATAATCCGCAAACATTAATGACAATTGACGGGAGAGAAATTTCAAAAGATGAATTTCTCCGGATATATAATAAAAACAAAGACATAGCCGAGGATCAGCAAAAATCGGTAGATGAATATATCGATTTATTCATCAATTATAAGTTGAAAGTTATCGAAGCAGAAAACCTGGGCTACGATACAATGAGTAGTTTCCTCAATGAAATGAACAAGTATACCAAGCAATTGACAGATCCCTATCTTGAAAACGAAGAAGTACTTGATTCATTGGTAGTTGAAGTATATAATCGATCCTTAGAAGAGGTAAATGCCAGTCATATCCTGTTTAAGATCAGCCACGATGGTTTACCTAAAGATTCATTCAGAATTTATAACAGACTGATGAAGATCAGGGAAAGGTTGGTTTCAGGTGAATCATTTCATGATGTAGTTGACGATGAATCAAGAAATCCTGATAATAAAATCGGTAGTGATCTTGGATGGTTTACTGCATTTCGAATGGTTTATCCGTTTGAAGAGGCTGCTTACAATACACCCGTTGGAGAAGTTACGATGCCTGTAAAAACTGATTTCGGATATCATTTAATAAAAGTAAACGACCGTCGGAAAAACAGAGGAGAAGTGAATGCATCTCATATTATGACAACTCTGCCGAAAGAATCTACCGAACTGGAAAAAGAAGCTGCAAAACAAAAGATTGAGAAAGCATATGCTGAACTTCAGCAGGGAACAGACTGGAATGAGGTAGCCATTAAATATTCTGAGCATAGAGGAACAGCATCGCGTGGCGGTAGCCTGGGATGGCTAAGCTCAGTCAATGCACCTGAGATAATCCTTGACAGTTGTTTTGCTATCGATTCCGGTACTTTCTCTCAGCCCTTTCTTTCTAAATACGGATACCATATCGTAAAAGTCACAGCTTATAAACCTCTGCCTTCTTTTGAAGATGTAAAGGAAGATTATAAAAGAAAGCTCAGAAACACAAGCGATGTTAAAAGAATTTCAGAGAAGCAAGTACTGGATAAGATAAAAAGCAAACATGGTTTTGAATTTATCGAGGAGAACATTGATACGTTGTATAGCATAGTTGACACTTCCATTATTGAAAAAAACTGGGATCCGGAGCTTGCTAAAGACCTTAATGAACCGGTATTCAGGATTGGCGATCGGGTATACAACCAATATGAGATAGCTAAGCACCTGACAACTGTCAGGAGAGGAATTCGTGTTTTACC
Source organism: Bacteroidales bacterium (assembly GCA_030626465.1). Taxonomy (GTDB): domain Bacteria; phylum Bacteroidota; class Bacteroidia; order Bacteroidales; family UBA10428; genus UBA10428. The sequence goes on along the minus strand of DAOUOU010000199.1, from coordinate 839 downwards.
TCTCGATCAATGGATCCGAAAAACGATTACTAATTTCGCCAATGAAGAGGTACTGAATTATGAAAGAGACCTTCTTCCTTCAATGCATTCCGACCTGAAATACTTACTGGAAGAATATCATGATGGTATTCTCTTATTTAATCTCACAGAAGATATAGTATGGCAAAAAGCTATAGAAGATTCTCTTGGTCTTAAGAAGTTTTACAATGAACTTCCTGAAAAATACTCATGGGAAGAAAGAATTTCTATATCCAAATATACCTATGCAGACAGTTCATTGATACAAGCATTACTAAAGACAGCAAAAGTAAAAGCCAAGAAAAATTTGAGTGCAGAGCAGATATCTTTTCAAATATGTCCGCAAGACAGTGTTCCTTGTCTTAAGGTTGTTGAAATGAAATATGAAAAGGGAGACAATGCTGTTGCTGATTCCCTCACCTGGAAGAAAGGTAGCTATCTCACTTCCAGAAATAAAGACAAGCATGTTCTGTATTACGTTGATGCTATTTTGCCCGCACAAACAAAACAGTTGAACGACGCACGTGGACTTTACACTGCCGATTACCAGTCATTCCTTGAAAAACAATGGATTGAGGAACTGAGAAACAAGTACACAATTAAAATCGATGAAGAAATATTAAATGATATTAAATCGCAGGAACAATAAACCAAAAGTCTTCAATCGTTAATGCCGATGAAAAAATCAATATTCTTTTATTTGGTAGTTTTAGCATTTGGCTGTGTGAAATCCGGCAACTTAGCTGAGGATCCACCTGTCGCCCGGGTTTATGATAATTACCTGTACAGCTCGGAAATTAAAAATATTGTGCCTTACGGTT
>DAOUOU010000179.1 GCA_030626465.1 Bacteroidales bacterium | reverse complement strand
CCTATCTTATTTTCCTGGCATTCCCTGATAATGGTTTTGTAAGCAATAGAGTTTTCAGTTGTTATTTCATTCGTACTGCAATCGCCATGCATTTGAGAGAATTCGCCAACAATCAGCGGTAAACCCACTCGTTTCGAACCAGATATTCGGATTACTCAGACCCCGTAAAATTACTCTTTCACCACATTTATCATACAAATGGCGGCCATTGACCCTAAAACCGGGGAGAGTTTGCGCTGTAGCTATCTGAGTAACAATTATTATAATACTCAGCAGATTGAAAATTCTCTTATGCATGTTATTTCCCTCCTTCTTACTATAGTATATACTTTTATGTTTTGGTTTAATGGATAGCCAAAATTGTCTGCTCGCAAATCTTTGAAAAGGTTTCAAAAATAGTTGAAATATTTATTATAACTAAATACTATTCTCTTATTGAAATTTTAATAGTATAATTTCTTCCGGAATGATTAGATTTACTGCAATCATGCAAAAAAAATATTTTATAAGGTTCTTACCCTGTTTCTTGATAAGCGGAATTATCACTCTTATTTCTTGTAATAAAAAAGACTTTTCTCCCGATGAAACACTAAATCAGGTTCAAAAGCAGCTGAAGCTGATGCAGATTGAAGCTTCCGCACAGCAAGCTATTCCACGGTCGGTCGATAGCAATGGTAATACCCGCTGGATCAGTAAGGGATTGGACTGGACAGAAGGGTTCTGGCCAGGGATCTGCTGGCTGATGTACCAGGTAAGCTCTGAAGAGAATTGGAAAGAAAGCGCCATCGAATTTCAACGAATGTTTGCTGATCATTGCTTCGATAAGTCAACACACGACCTGGGTTTCATTTTCAATAATACCTTCGGCAAAGCATACAGGATAACCGGCGAAGAAATGTATAAGGAAGTTCTTATCGAAGCTACTAACTCTTTGGTTAGCAGATTCAATTCAAAGGTGGGGTGTATAAAAAGCTGGGACTGGGGAGAGGATCGATGGCAGTATCCCGTTATTATCGACAATATGATGAACCTTGAAATGTTATTTGAGGCAACACTGGTAACAGGAGATACAAATTACCGGGATATTGCAATAAGACATGCGAATACAACCCTTACTAATCATTTTCGTGATGATTACAGCACTTTTCATGTGGTTGATTATGATACCCTGACAGGCAAAGCAATCAGGAAACTGACGCATCAGGGTTTTTCCGATTCAAGTGCATGGGCACGCGGACAAGCATGGGGAGTTTATGGTTATATCATGTGTTATAGATATACCCGGGATACAACATACCTGAAGGCGGCAGAACAGATGGCACGATACAATATGAATAAGCTACCTCCGGAACTGGTATTCAATTGGGACCATAATGCACCATCTTCCCTTCAAACTTATCGCGATGCATCGGCTACTGCCATCTTTGCCTCTGCCCTGCTTGAATTGGCTGAGCATACAGGAAAAGAAGAATACTACTCTACTGCCAAAAAAATACTGATCCGCTTAAGCAGTCACAGATACATGGCTCATCCCGGTGAGAACAATTTTTTTGTTCTGAAACACTCTGTTGGAAGCTATCCTGAGAACCATGAAATGGATGTTCCGTTGATCTATGCTGATTACTACTTTGTAGAAGCTTTGCTTAGGCTTAGAAACTTCGAACAAAATGAAAACTTTGATTAAAGGGACTGTATTGAATCAGCATATGAGAAATGGATTGTTTAATTTTTTTTTGTTTCTTATTATTGGTTGTAATACAGGCACATATGCTCAACTGTCGCAAATAGGTTCTGGCTGGGCAAAGAATTCCGTGAATGCTGTGATTTTCAGAAAAAATTCTGTAGTGAGTTTTGAAGGTATTCAGTATGCTGCTTTCTATGATTCAACTGGTCATGTTGTTCTTGCCAGAAGAGATCTCGGTTCGACGAACTGGGAAATCAAGCAAACACCCTATACGGGAAACATCAACGATGCCCACTGTTCAATAAGCATAATGGTTGATGGTGAAGGCTGCCTGCATATGGCATGGAATCATCATAACAGCCCATTGCACTATTGCAGAAGCATTAGGCCGGGTTCGCTGCAACTTACCGGTAAACTTAGCATGGTTGGTTCTTATGAAGACCTGGTAAGTTATCCTGAATTTCATAAATTACCATCCGGCGATCTTTTGTTTTTTTTCCGCCACGGTGAGTCAGGCAGTGGAAACATGGTAGTAAACAGGTACAGTCCTTCGAAAAAATCCTGGAAACGGGTTCACGATTTTCTGATCGATGGCGAAGGACAAAGAAATGCCTATTGGCAAACTTTCGTCGATAATAAAGGAAGCATTCACCTTTCGTGGGTATGGAGAGAAAGCTGGGATGTGGCAACAAATCATGACATTTGTTACGCAAAATCAAAAGATGGAGGCATAAGCTGGCAAAATTCAGAAGGCAAAGAGTATGCTCTGCCAATTACCGCCACTACTGCAGAATATGCCTGTATCATCCCGCAAAGAAGTGAGTTGATCAACCAGACATCCATGTATGCCGATTCGTATGGACGACCCTATATTGTTTCCTATTGGAGACCTGTCGGTACAGACATTCCGCAGTATCGTATGGTATATCTTGATGATGAAGGCTGGAAAACGAAACAGGTATCAAAGCGAAAAACGCCATTCTCGCTAAGTGGAGGCGGAACAAAAAAAATACCTGTATCAAGACCTCAGATAATGATTGATGACACAAACGACTCTTTAAAAGTCTATATCGTATACAGAGACAAAGAAAGAGGCAATAAAGTGTCATTGAATTTTTCTCCTGATATAAACAATGATGTGTGGCTGGTTTACGACTTAACGGATTTCCCGGTAGATAGCTGGGAGCCATCCTACGATACGGAGCTCTGGAAAGAATCGATGATTTTGCATTTGTTTGTTGAACGTGTTGGCCAGGGAGATGAAGAAGGAATTGAGGATCTTACCTCGCAACCTGTATATATTCTGGAAGTTCCTGCAACTATTCACCCTGTTGACACAGTTACAATGGATAGCGGAGGTAATGATTCAATCAGTGAATAATCACTCACCACAGATGATTATAAACGCATAAAAAAACCGGCAAATGCCGGTTTCTTCATTTCTTCGAACAGCTAAAACTGGTAGCAGACTATTTCATTCGGATTTGTCCTGAAATAAATATAATTGTAAACCTGATCAACTTCATAACTGGGCTCCTTTTCTTTTCCAAGACCAATTAGCTCAATTTGCTTACCTGTTGCCTTGCTAACCTGAAGAATACCATACGTCTTTTTTTCGTACTCCGAAAGAATAAATACAAAATCGGGACTTTGGGCAGAAGCTTTAAATCGTTTCATCACTTTGTTCATCTCAGAATCGGCAACTGAAAAGCCTTCTACGGCCAGATCCCCGAATCCGCCTGCCAGTTCTCCTGTCATTTCCTTTGTAGACTGGTCGTCGGTCTCCATTGCTACACCCGCAAAAGCACCTGCATAGGCACTGGCAGCTGTTGCAATGGTGGCAGCCCTGACAGCATTGGCGATATGCATGGCTTTCATAATTCCCGACTGCTGGGGAGAAGGAAAATAACTATGATATACCTGATTTCCATCCCAGTCAAGTTTCATGATATTCTGATCAGAAATCAATAAAACACCGCCTTCTGTTAATTCAACTGTTGAGGGCCTTTCTTTCTCCTCAAAATCTATTTGTTCCTTTGTGATCTGGGTTAATGTTGCCGCTCCCTTGTCAATACGATATACTTGTCTGTCTTTCGAAGAATAGGCAACAAGTATTTCATTGTTCTCGGCAAAAGGCAATCCGTGTATCAGCGGATCATAATTGTCCGGATCCAGTGGTTTGGCAGCAACTACAGGTTTTGGCAGCACGTTTTCACCCGTGTTGATATCCAGAATATTAATTTCACGGCTTGTAACGTACAACAATCCTTTATCAAGCAATTCTGATTTTCTCAGATTACCTTTAAGTTTTTCATACTTTTCGTATTTCAACAATCCTGTCTCCACATCAAGTATGTTTAAATAATACTCTTCAGCGGCATTGTTCCAGGCATTGTCAAATGCGGTTGTCATCAGATAATCGCCATCAATTTCAATATAACTTACCAGGGCTCCCTTTATTTTTGTTCCTTTTCCTTTCTTACCCCACTTGCCCGTGCCGGTAGCATAATCAACCAGATTAATAAAAGGTTTGGCTAAGAAGGGACAGATTATTAGTCCCCGCTGATCGAATATCATTGTATTGAGCTGTCCTTTGGCTTTGTATGGCTTAGCCCAGATCTCTTTGCCATCTTTCAGGTCGAATGCATAAGTAAGGTTATAATAGGTTGTAACGGGTTTGCTGGTAGAGGTCGATTGAGATGTTTGTTCAGTCTGTACGGAAGCGAATACCACCCCCGGAGATGCCTCTGTTATAGCAAGTTCAGCATATTTTGCGGGAGTTATTTCCGTTTTCCAGTTCTCAACGCCTGTGAGGGCATTGATTGAAATTATATACCTTGGATGTGCCAGCAATAATGTCTCCTTATCAACTTCCAGAGGTTCTGCAGTAAGAGCCTGTATATTAGCCATTGTTTCGACAGCTGATGAAAGGTCTGTCATAAAAGCCCCTAAACCACTTTTTCCCTCAGTACTTTTCTTTACTTTAAACAAGTCTTCGTTCATCCACAACTGCTCTCCCGTATTGATATCGTACATCAACAAGGTTGCAGAAAGTTTACCTTTTTTGGTGCCCACAATAAGCAATCTTCCTGCCTGGCCCAGCGGATGCTTACTTAATACTGCGGCAATTCCTTCTTTTTCTGAATTGAACAGAACCTTTCCGTCTATCGGATTGATAATAAAAATATCCGAGATCTCACCACCCACTGTTATGGAGAAAAACTGCGTTCCCCGAACTTGCTCATACGTTTTTTCAGAGATAGATGCTAAGGCAGCGTTTTCCCAGAGAATATCACCGGTTTCAGGATTGATCCCATACAATGCCTTATCAGTACTGACAATAAGATAACCGAGGTTCGTAAGCTTTTGCCAGTTGACAGGACTGTCAAAACTTGCTTTCCAGGCCGGAGACCTTTCACCATATACCTGGAGAAGAGCAAAAATTAAAATTGCAACTGCAATACATTTTTTCATCGTACTTGTATTTTGGTTAAAGATGTTTTAAAAGTTAGTTATTAATGTTGTTGCGTACAAAGAAATTGGAAAATACTTATGAGTATATTATTGCTTTTTTGAAATGCATTCAAAACATACAGTTTTATATTTCTTACCTGAACATGATATAAATAAAAAACCGTTAAAAAATTTAACGGCTTCTTCCTGTCGTCTCTTAGCATTCTTTTATTTGGGCTTCACTGCTTCAATAGTTGCAGCGATGGCGTAATCATGAATATTGCT
>DAOUOU010000104.1 GCA_030626465.1 Bacteroidales bacterium | reverse complement strand
CAATAGCTGAAAAGTATACTGCAACATCGGTAAGTGCGGTCAATGTGTTCCCAAATCCTGAATCCTTTCCACTGACTCAGTTTCAGACCCTGTTTGATCCCAAATTCCGCGCTCCATCCTTTCTCCGATTTCAATTCAGGATTTGGGAACACATTGACCGCACTTACCGATGTTGCAGTATACTTTTCAGCTATTGAGGGAAATCTGTATCCCTGTCCGAAAGATGCCCTGAGAAAGGTAACCGGGGTAAGCTGATAATTCATCCCTGTTCTGAACACAGGTTTTGATTTTTCAGACTCCTCATCAAGTACCATTGTTTCCCATCTGATACCAAGCGAGAAGTTCAGTCTCTTTAATATTTTGGCATCAAACTGTCCATAAAGGGCAGTATTCAAGCTGCTGTGGTTGCCGTATAATTCCGAACGAACCGCTGAATATGTTTCTGAAATTCCAAATGTTCCTTTGATAGATTCTGTAAATGGTTTGTGATATTTGTATTCGGCATGGTACAGTATGGCATTGGTATTTTTGTCGGGATCTTCCTGATAATTATTATTCACCCTGAAAAAGCGTGTTCTCAAACTATGATTACTACCGGTTTTATGGTAATAACTAATATAAGGATCAATATTCACCCGCGTACCTATCATCCATGGAATGGCATCGGGATTTTGTTTATAGGCACCGGAATTTGCATCCTGCCATAAAAAGAAATCGATTTTTTCATGATACATCATATTGGTATTCACACCATAGGACAAACCTGCGATTTTTTTATTACGGTACCTGAGACTAAAATTAAGTCGGGCTCTTTGCTCCCATTCATTTTCCCTGTAGCCTGCATCACTGAATACATGACTTCCGGTGACAATATCCAAATTACCCGCTTTCCTTGAGTGAAAGAAGCTGGCTCCGGCAAAGAGTGGTTGACTTCCCCACCATACAAGCTCTTTCCTTCTCGGATTCATATATACCCCGTTGAACAAGTTGATTTTTGTGACAGGGTCATTACCGGGATATGCTGTCCTGACATTTATAACACCATTCAGGGCGGAGGAACCATACAACACTGACGAAGCACCCTTAATGATCTCAACCTGCGAAATATTTTCGATTGGCATGTATTCCCATTTAACATCACTGGCATCAGCCGCCAATATTGAAAGATCGTCGACCAATACCAATACCCTGCTTCCTGCACCAAAGCTAAAACCACTTCCTCCCCTGATCCTGGCCTGACCATCCATCATGTCAATTCCCGGCACCTGGTTAATAATCTGATCCAATGATGTGGTATTGGTGTTTTCAATCATTTCCGGTTTCAGGATTTCCGTTGAGACGATAACTTCCGATATTTTCTGTTCGTATCTTCCTGCGGTAACGATGATCTCATCAAGCATTGTTCGTTCCGTTTCAAGTTCTGCATGTAACGTGAGTGTATCTCCCACCTGCAGGTGTATAGTTTTAATAACAGGTTTATACCCAATGTATTGAAAAGTCAGGGTACTTGCTCCGGGAATGACATGAATAAGGTAATTGCCATCAATATCAGATATCACACCCTTAGAAGAATCTGAAAAGATGCTCGCCCCTGTCAGAGCCCTGTTATTTGACAAATCTGTAATTTTACCCTTTATAACAGCATTTTCCTGGCTTAGGGAATACAATATATTCAGGCAGAGAAGTATGGTTAGTCTATATCTCATAGAGTGCTATTCAGTAGCTTTCCATAACCAGAAATCAAATATATAAATGTTTATCAGAGATTTGCAATAATCTTTTTATCAATGCAATCTCATGTCACAAAAACATACAGCCCAATTTTTTACACATTAGAAAAGTCTGATAGTATATAACCGCTATGAGCATTTGCATCCTGGTTGCCAGAACACATGTTTTTTTCATACATTGCAACAAGTCTTTCAGTCACCAGGAGTAATAATGATCAAAACCGTCATAACATGGAAGACCTATATTTCAGGTTTTTAAATCATTATGGAGGAAGTCATACCAAGCAGATAATTGATGAAGCAGTTATACTTCTATCAAATCTGTGGCCCTATCTTGTTATCGGGATAATTGCCACAACAGCAATCAAAATATATGTGACAAAGAACCGAATTGCCGGATTTCTCTATCAAAGAAATAACATTTCCATTCTAATCGCATCTCTTGCCGGGATCGTCTCACCACTGGGTAGTTATATTGTCATTCCTCTATCAGCTGCCCTGTTTACAATGGGGGTTCCACTTCCTGTGCTTATAGCATTACTGGTATCCTCACCACTTATTGATCCGATTTTGTTCGTATTAACAACGGGGGCTTTTGGACTTGAGGTAGCACTGGCCCGCCTCATTTCAGCCTTTCTCTTAGGTTTGGCAGCCGGATACACGACTGACTTTCTTATTCGTCAAAATATTATCAAACCAGATACAATTCTTCACAGAGACAGTTCGTTTGAGGTTGCTTCGGTCGATGGTATTTCTCAAAAACCGGACCTTAAGCTATTTATGCATGAGTTGTATAGGATGACCCGGTTTATCAGTAAATATTTTTTCCTGGCCATTATTCTGGCAGCAGCAATTAAGATCTTTACACCCTCAAACCTGATGATAAAGCTTTTTCAAGGCAATGACTTCCTTTCGGTACTGCTTTCTACAGGTGCCGGAATTCCTTTTTATGTTTGCGGAGGCGCTGCCATTCCTGTTGTTGAACAACTAGCTGATCTGGGCATGAGCAAGGGAGCTGTCCTGGCTTTCTTTATCTCCGGGCCTGTAACCAAAGTATCAAACTTACTACTGATGAGCACGGTATTTCGCTTCAGGGTATTTCTTACTTACTTGTTTACGGGTATTATTGGAGCGATTATCCTTGGTTTATTTTATAATTTTTTTCTACAGGTATAACTTTTCGTAAAAATTTAAGTAATATTAAAATATTAATCAGAAATAATACAATACCATATTAATGATTCAAAAACTCACAAGAAAAAGAACCATCACTACGCTCCTGCTGGTTGCTGCATTTATTGCAATTTGCTGGGATCTGACCATTTCAGTTAAATATGCCAAAGAGGTAGGTACATTCAGGTACGAATCAGAATTTGATGCTGTAACAGCAGCTACAACAAAGGTTTCCATTGTTCCTTCCGACTACGGGGAGTTGGCTGATCCGGTTTCAAGAAGCATTAATCCATCCTACCAGCAGATCGAAAACATGGTAAGAAAAGCCATTGAACTGCAAGGAGGATTGGACTGGGTCATCAGTGAAGGAGATAAGGTGATGGTAAAGGTAAATCTTGTGGGAGGAAATAGTCCTTCAGGTGAAGGAGAAAACACAGATGTCAGGGTTGTTAAATCCCTTATTAAAATTATTGACGAGCATACCGGAGGCGATGTAGAGATTATTATTGGTGAGGGTACCGCAAGAACAAATGATGTTGTTAATGAGTCGGGCAGTGTATGGGATAATTCCGGATACCGGGTTCTGTTAACGGATCCCTATCTTTCCGGTATCAATTTCAGGTTGTTTAATCTAAACCAAAGCTATGAACAGACCATCGAAATTACTCTTGGCAGTAAAGCCACTGCAGCACCTCATAACGGAAGATACCATGTTCATCAGGAAGAAATTGATGCGGATGTGTATATTTCTGTACCTGTGCTAAAAATTCATGACACGGGTATTACAAATGCTTTGAAAAATCAGATTGGGACAGCCCCGGGATGCTATTATGGGTACAATAAGATGAAAGGATCAGCTTATTATGGAGGTCTTGTTCATGACGTTGATCACAGAAGGTGGACAACAGAAGAAATAGTTGATATATGTGCTGTTGCAGACATAGACTTTGTCGTAGTAGATGCCATCATGTGTCTTCAAAAATATAAAACTTACGATGGTACGAATCAGGTACGTTTCAATACTGTTCTTGCAGGAGCCGATCCTGTAGCAATTGACCATGTTAGCGCACGCTTGTTTTGTCTGAACCCGGATGATATAGCCCACATAACCCTTGCAGAAAAGATTGGTTTGGGGACAAACAATCCTGAGCAAATAATACTTACAGGAGTACCCCTGGATGAAGTAAAAAAACAAGTCATTAAAAATTCCTCCTCAAACGGAAAATTCGGCCAGAGTAACCGAACCTGGTTGCTTTCCCAGGTTTTTAACTCAACAGATATTTCTCAGGATCTTATCACCGGAGAAGATACGGTTAAACCTGTTGCCGGCGAGAATGATTGGTCTGAACCGGTGTATTTCTTCGACGACAGAATAGATCTGCTAAGCTTTTATGAGGGGCAGGAAGATATTATCACTTATGCTTTCAGCTATTTTTCTTCTCCTGTCATTCAGGCTGCCGAGCTCTGGATCGGCACCCATGAAGACATCTATGTTTATATCAATGGAGAAAAAGTCTATTCATTCTCAGGAATAAACGTATATGGTGATAATGATATATACACGGAAATTGTCGATATCAGTATCGGAAAAGGTGTAAATACCTTAATGGTCAAAACCCTGAATCAATACAATGACTATAGTTTTGCACTGAATATATGTGAGGTTGAGAGCAATAATAATTATGCAGGAAACCGGGTACCCGGACTTACCTTTCATACCTCTGCAACTGACACAGGCGGAGTGAATTCATCTCCGGTTCCTACTCAGTTCGAAATAAAACCCATGCGATGTTATCCCAATCCTGCTACAGATAGAGCAATAATTGAATTTGAAATTCAAGCTCAGGCAAAAACTCTTGTCGATATCTTTGATATCAATGGCAGACATATCACAAACCTGGTGAATGAAAAAATGCCGGCAGGTTTTCACAGGGTTGTATGGAATATAGGGCAAGAAGCTGGAAAGGTACCTGTTGGAATCTATGTGGTTAGTGTTAGATCGGAAGATTTCGTAACAAGCCAGAGAATCGTAATCCAATAAGCAGGTATTGACTTTACCACCCTGTCAATTTTAAATCTGTACTAACGGATTATCCTGCGGAAGGATTTTACGAATTCTCCAAGAATCCTTTTCCGGCAATCAATGAATATCCTATCTTTGCCATTCATTTTCATGGTTTGATAATTTTGAAGGATGACGAAGAAAAATCTGATATTGGTAACAAATGATGACGGCTTGGACTCAAGAGGAATAGCCTCTCTTGTTGATACTATGGAATTCTTGGGAGAGGTTGTTGTTGTTGCACCCTTAGAACCGCAATCAGGTATGTCTCAGGCCATCACCGTAAAACAACCTTTACGCGTCCGGAAAGCACGACTAAACGGCAGCATAAGTTACGCTGTAAATGGTACTCCGGCCGATTGTGTAAAATTGGCTTTCAATCGGTTATTGCCGCGCAAGCCTGATCTGCTGGTATCAGGAATCAATCATGGTTCCAACAGTTCAACCAGTGTATTATATTCCGGTACTATGGGTGCTGCTCTTGAAGGTTGTGTGAATGGCATACCTTCGATAGGATTTTCCCTGATCAGTTTTGATCCGAAAGCAAATTTTGACATGGCAAAAAAATTCTCACAGAAAATTGCCTCAAAGGTTCTTAAATACGGATTGCCTCTACATACCTGTTTGAACGTTAACTACCCCGATGTTTCGGAAAAAGATATTAAAGGCATCCGTATATGCAGACAAACTATGGGTTTCTGGCAGGAAGAATTTGATCGTCGAACCGATCCTGCCGGGCATGAATATTACTGGCTAACCGGTGAATATTTTAACAGAGAACCTGAAGCGACCGATACGGATGAATGGGCACTAAAAAATAACTATATTGCCATAGTTCCTTTAAGAACAGATCTGACATGTTATTCTACCATTGACCTTATGAAAAAATGGGATTTTTAAATTTGCAAAAGTTAAACACATTATTAGTCGGCATCGTTGTTGGTGTTGCACTCCCGGTAATACTTTATTTCGTTTTTGTAATGCCTAAGATGAGTCATCTTTCATTCATCGGGGAATATTACGGGCGTATGATGGTAAAATTCTTACCTCTTTTTTTAAGTCGTTGTATATTTCCAAATGCCTTGTTGTTCTTTTTGTTAATCTGGAAAAACCAAATGCAGATTGCAAAAGGTGTTTTGATCAGTACAGGTGTGCTTACAGCAGGATTATTATTTATCAGTTTTATTCTTTAACTTTCTATTCAATAGGTTCAAACACCTTATCAGCAAAACTGTCCAATACATGAAATATTATATTGTAGCAGGTGAAGCATCAGGCGATTTACACGGAAGCAATCTTATCAGGCATCTTAAAAAACTGGATGACAAAGCCCGGTTCAGAGGTTTTGGCGGAGATATGATGAGTGAAGCAGGTGCCTCATTAGCTTTTCATTACAAAAAAATGTCATTCATTGGAATCTGGGAAGTAGTAAAGAATATTAAGACGATTAATAAATCCATTGAATACTGCCGGAATGATATCATAAATTACAAGCCTGATGTACTCGTACTTATCGATTATCCCGGCTTTAATCTGAAGATAGCTGAGTTTGGCAAAAAGCAGGGTATAAAAGTCCTTTACTATATAGCGCCCAAGGTATGGGCCTCAAGAAAATCGAGAGTAAAGCGTATTCGAAAATTCGTGGATAAATTGTTTGTAATCCTGCCCTTCGAAGAAAAATATTTCCGTGAGCTCGGAATTTCTGCTGAGTATACAGGCAATCCGCTAAGCGATGCTATTGCTGCATTCGCTCCTGCCTCTGATGAGCAATTCAAAAAGAACAATCAATTGTCTGACAAGCCAATTATTGCACTTCTCGCAGGTAGCAGGAAAACAGAAATTTATCACTGTTTGCCGGAAATGATCGAGGCCTGTAAGGATCTGGCAGATTATCAGTTGGTCCTTGCAGGGGCCCCGTCGATAAAAACCGAATACTACGAACAATATCTTACAGGAACAAATATTAGTATTGTATACAACCAGACCTATGATTTACTCCATCGTGCAAAAGCTGCAGTTGTTACTTCAGGAACTGCAACCCTGGAAACTGCACTTTTTGATGTTCCGGAAGTAGTAATTTATAAGCTCAGCACACCAACATACATTATCGGGAAACCTTTTTTCAGAATACGTTTTTTTTCACTGGTGAATATCATTATGAATAAAGAAATAGTAAAAGAATTGTTGCAGTTTCACCTGGCTCGCGATATACGGATTGAACTGAACCGAATTCTTTCCGACAGGGAGTACAGGCAACAAATGCTGGATGAATTTAAGGTCCTGAAAAAAAAAGTAAGTAAAGAGGGCACATCTGAAAGAGTAGCTAAAAGTATGTATCAGTATTTAACTCAATAACTATGCGCGTAAGTACATTCATCATTCTTGCTTTTGTTTGCATACAAACCCAGAAAGCTCAAAATATAAATATATCCGTCTTCGGTGAGAAAGAGATAAATTCCATTGTTGTGAATATCAAACAGGGGAAATACTTACTTAAAAAAGGAAAAGAAACCCTTGGAGAATATAAGAAGGGAAATATTTTTCATATAAGCAGATTTGGAAATGAGCTTGAAATTCGAGATAAACGCAATTTCATAGGAAATTTCATTGAAATAGAATTGATATGTACTTCAGGCAGTGGCATACTGAATGTAAAACCTGTAAATCCTGTTGCTGAAGGAAGAGAATACGATGATAATCTGATTATGACCTGCACCGATAAGCAAATAAGAATAATCAATAAGCTGGATTTGGAGAAGTATATTGCATCGGTACTTGAAGCTGAAGGAGGCAACCACGCACCTTCTGAATATTACAAAGCCCAGGCTATTCTGATAAGGACCTTTGCCATTAAAAACATGCTTAAACATGCCGAGGAAGGATTCAATCTGTGTGATGCAGTTCATTGCCAGGCCTTTAAAGGCAGGTCGACAAGTAATAGTCTAATACAATATGCGACTCAATCGACATCCGGAAAAGTGCTTATAGACAATGAATCGGTAGTCATTATGTCTCCCTTTCATAGCAATTGTGGCGGAGAAACCAGTACAGCAGGGCAAGTATGGCTGAAAGATTTGCCTTATCTGCAATCTGTGAAAGACCCTTTTTGCCTGAGATCGTCGAATGCATCATGGGCACAATCCATTAATCGGAAAGACTGGATAAATTTTATTAACAGTTCCAAATCGAATACGATCAATTACGAGAACTATAATTTTACCTTTCATTCTCCTCACAGAACAAAATTCGTACTGATCAACGGTATTAATATTAACCTTCGTACCGTGAGGGAGACTTTTCATTTGAAATCTGCCTTTTTCTCAGTGAAAGATACGGGCGAAGAAATTATTATTTCAGGAAGAGGGTATGGTCACGGGGTTGGCATGTGTCAGCAAGGTGCGATGGAAATGGCTGCTGTTGGATACACCTGTCTTGATATTTTACACTTTTATTTTCATGATGTAAAAATTGCAGATTACCGCGAAATTGAGCTGCACAGATTCAAGCCTGAATAGCATCTGATGTGGTTTACAATGTATCAATCACTTGAATCAGTGTGATCTTGTTCCGCCCATTGGCTAATCCTCAACAGGAAATAGTTGCCCTGTTCCTGAAATAGAATCAATAATAATTTCGGGTGAGCCGTAAAAATAAACATTGCCTTTGTTGTGAATTTGAACCCTTAGTAATTCATCAGCACGCACATATATATCCCCAATAGTGGAATTGTTTATATTCATTTCGCGGGTCATCAGACTGGAAAGATCAAATTTGGCCGCATAATATCCGGATATTACACACCAATCGCAAAAACCCCGGAAAGTATAAGAACCACCTGTGTTTCTATGATTGTAGAAATGAAAATGCGGGTTGTCTAATTGAATGTCCACTTCTGCCATTTCAGCCGGCACAATCATAGTCAGATTTGAGGTAATCGGATGTTGACTGGTAACTTTACAAACATCGAATAAACTTATTACAAAGTAATCTGTAAAATGCACATAACACTTAATCTTCTCATAATCCCGGAGAAAAAAACAATCATTGGAATTGTCAAGGTATAAGATAGAATCTATATTCTTCACTCCGGTATATTCAAGTACTTTGTCTCCCCCTTCCAGCTCAATATAATAAAAAGAATCCTGCACCAGTATAATCTCAAACATTCCCCGTGCATTCACCTCACGAAAATACCCCGTTTCATAGACTTGTTTTGTTTTTTTGCCTGTTCCATGAAGACAATTTCCCATCTCACAACTGGTACATAATACTATTGCCAGGCAAGAATTCAAAAAAATTAAAATAGCATTCTTCATTCTTAATTATTAATTATTAATTTTTAATT
>DAOUOU010000005.1 GCA_030626465.1 Bacteroidales bacterium | reverse complement strand
CGGCAAAGATACTTTGAGGATGATATATTTACCATTGCGACCTTCTTTAAATATTTTCACCAAACCTGATTTGACGAACATAATGTGAGAGGTCCTTGTGTTCTGGCGAAATATTGTTTCTTTTTTATTAAAACTAACGACATTACTATTATTCAATACATCTTGCAACTCATTCTCTTCCAATATACTTCCAAAAGGAATAACAGATTCTCGTTCAATAGTTTGGGATGTATCCATGCAATAAGTTTTCTGTTTATCATTAAATATACTATAAAAAGTTTATGAATTGAAATGATTTTCAAAAAATGATAAGATAAATCTTCATAGAAGAACTGATTCTTATTTTCGCAGTTTATCTCACTTTTTAAATAAAACCAAACAATAAATCTATATTAATTGCAAACGCCATATTGTAAATTCGTTATTTTTTAGTAGCTTTAGATAAAAGTAACCAAATGGAAGAAACCAGAGACTTCAAAATATTAGTTGTTGACGATTCCACAACAAACGTTGTATTACTTGAAGCTATACTGGATGAGAAAGGTTATCAGATTGAAACAGCGCTAAATGCAAAAGAGGCCTATGCCATAATAGAACGCGAATCTCCTGATTTGATACTGCTTGATTTGCTAATGCCTAAAATTAGTGGTTTTGATTTTTTGGAAGAAATTAGAAAAATAGATAAAACAAAGAATACCCCCGTTATTGTCGTTTCAGCATTAACTGATGAGGAGAATGTAGAACGGATCATGAGTATGGGGGCAATAGATTTCGTTAAAAAACCAATAGATCTGCAGTATCTCGTTGAAAGGGTTGAAAAAGTACTGTTTAAAGCCTATAAGACTCATTAGAGAAAATCATTAGACTCTTCATTTCTTTACTTCATCAGTCAATTTCTGAATTTCATAAACACATTCAAACCAATACAACTTGCATGCGTTTATACTTATAAAATACATGCATGAAAAAGATACTTGTGGTAGAAGATAACAGGCTGGATCGAAAAATTATTGTGCATATTCTCAAAGAAAATTTCGGAAATAAAATACAAATTGATGAAGCAAGTGAAGGATTAACTGCCGCTGAAAAGCTTTCACAATCAGTTTTTGATCTGGTGGTAACTGATCTTATTATGCCTAAAATAGAAGGCATCGAGTTAATTAGAAACATAAAATCTAAATTTCCATTCTGCAATATCATAGCTGTTTCAGGAAGTAAACCATATTATTTGTACCTGGCTAAAAAACTGGGAATTCAGGGAGTTTTCACGAAACCAATCGACAATGACCGCTTTATTTCATCTGTCCAAAATATATTGAATATTAGATCAATGAAAGACGCAATTAACATTTAAAAAACAAGGTCTTCCTCCACACAATCGCCACCAATTCTTTCCTAAACTTCAGAAATGTTTTCTTTTATTTGTGTTAAGAAAACATATTGTGAAGTATGATTTCTTATTCATATTGCCTGATTGGCTTCGCCGACCGGGTTCACATAAAGCTTTAGCGGTTGCGAAGCTTCTCCTTCGTAATTTTACTATGGAGAAGGAGCTCGCAAGCTCGGTTGACTAAATGAAGCTGGCCAGTTAATTGTATGTTTCTTTCATTTATGACTTCAGGAATATTGATTATGCAGACCGCTATGTTGGAAACATTTCATTCCAGAATTCAGATAGTTTATGAATAATTGATTATATTTATTTTGATTAGATTTGTTTTTCACAAAAATCATTACTAGCCGGTATGAATATTCAGAGTTATCGTGTTACTACACTTCAAGCCACTTTACTCAGTTTTATACTCTCTCTATTTATTTTTATTGTAGGTCTAATATTGGTTTTTATAACTGATGTTACTGAAACGATCACATTCTTATCCATAGTACATATTATTGTTTCCCATCCGGCACTCTTTATTCTGGCCATGTTGGTTATACTTGTCCCGCTTGGTGTGTTCTTTATTTATAGAGGTTACAATAAAGCTCTGAGTTTAAAGCAAAATATAATAGAAAAAGAAAACGCAAAATCGCTGGAAACTACAAATTTTATATCCAAACTAATTCAAGAGGATTTTACTACAGAATTTGATAGCGAGTATGAAGACGATAAGCTTTCCAAATCGCTTTTGGAGTTGAGAAATACACTAAAATATAATAAAGAATCAGCAGAAAAAAGACGAAAGGAGGATGAAATCAGAAACTGGACAGCAGAGGGCCATGCAAAGTTTGGTGAAATTCTCAGAAGAGATAATGACAATCTCGATAATCTGGCATACAATGTCATAAAGAGCTTAACAGATTATATTGAAGGCGTGCAGGGAGGATTTTACTTGCTTACCGATGAGAAAAAGGAGAAATATTTCAATCTTATTGCTTTCTATGCATACGGCAGAAAAAAATATGCAGACAAACGATTAAAATGGGGAAAAGGTATAATCGGAACCAGTGCTATTGAAAATAAAACCATCTATCTGACAGACCTTCCTGAATCGTATATTAATGTTACATCCGGTCTGGGTAAATCAAATCCCCGGTGTCTCATCGTAACACCTATATTTGCTAATGAAGAACTGCTTGGAGTTCTTGAGATCGCCTCACTTAACCTTTTAGAGAAACACCAGATAAGTTTCATTGAAAATGTCGCAGAAAGTACTGCATCAATTCTATCAACTGTTAAAATGAATATGCAAACTGCCCAACTTCTTGAAGAATCGAAAGCACAAGCTCAGACTATGACATCTCAGGAAGAGGAAATGAGACAAAACATGGAAGAACTTCAATCTACACAAGAGGAAGCTGCCAGACAGGCCGATCGTTTCTTAAAGCTTGAAACTACGGTGAACCATACTTTGTTGCGTGCTGAATATGATAAAGACGGAACATTGATCTATGCAAATACCAAATTTATTAGAAAACTTGAATATTCAGCTAACTCAGATGTAGAAGGAAAGTCTATCCATATGTTCATTTCAAAAAAGGATGAAGAATGGTTCAAACGAATTTGGACAGGCATTGCTGAAGGAGGAAGACATTTTGAAGGTTACATGAAACACGTGACACGCACAGAAAAGGATTTATGGACAATGGCAACATATACCGCTATCAGAGATGAAGAGGGTGGCGTAGAAAGAATACTATTTCTTGCATTGGATACAACCGAACAAAAGAAGCTTAGTCTTAATCTTGAGGGTGTGGTTGATGCCGTTGACAAGTCAAGTATTAAGATTGAGTTTGATATCAACGGAAATATTAAAGAATACAATGAATCTTTCCTTTACCTTTTTGAATACTCTGAAAAAGAGATTACTAAACTTTCGATTTTTGACCTTGTTGATACATTAGAACTGGACCTGTTTAATAAAAAATGGGAAAATATTGTCAGAGGAATGAACTTTCAGGGCCAGTTTAAAGTAAATTCAAAATCAAAGGATGAAAAATGGATCAGGGGTGCTTTTAGTGCAGTTTATAACATGTATGGAGAAGTTGAGAAAGTAATATATATTGGTAACGATATTACCAATGAAAAGATAATGGAAATCGAATCAAAACAACAACACGAAATCCTTAAGAAACAGGAAAAACTTTTACGTGAATCTGAAAAAGAACTTAGCCGTAAGTTGAAGGGAGTTAAGCTTGAGGTTAAAGAGCAATTACAGAAAATTGAACATGAAAAACTAATGTATGAAAGGGCTCTCGAAAATACTACGGATGCTGTTATCACCACTTCTCGCGATAATAAAATTCTTTTTTTCAATAAATCAGCTTCCGATTTGTTGGGTTATTCAAAATCAGAAGTGTTAGGTAAAAATATAGGGATCCTCTTTTCCAACAAAACAATAGATGAAGATCAATTTCTCTCAAGATACACAGGACCTGGAGATAATAAAGTAATCGGGAAACGAGAAAAAATAAAAATAAAGACCAAAGCTGGAAAAGAAATATCAGTTCTGATTCTTCTTTCAAAAGCTCATGTAGAAGAAGAGAATACATATGCTGCCTTTATACAGAAAATATAGGCACAGCTTGTCCATTTGATATTTCTTAAAATAGAAACACAACCTGACTTCCTAAGTATTATGTCCACTTTTAAAAGAAATCGTGGCGAAAAGATCTTTAAGAGTTGGAGAAAGCCATAAATTCCTGTTGCTAAAATTGAATGTAAAATAGCCGGCATTTAACAACGAACAAACATCAACCAGTAGATTTTCAATCGATTCATTTTTTGAATCGTTGTCTTGTTTTTCCTTTTGCTTTTTAACCATTTTCTTCAATTCAGCATTTCTTATTTCCACCTCAGTGATTCTTTGCTTACGTTTCTTTTCACCACGATTTCTTTTAAAAGTGGACATAATACTTAGGAAGTCAGGTTGTGTTTAACTGATCCCGGACCTGAAAGGCGTAAAGAATATATACAGGTAATTAAAAAACAGAGTAAAAATTTATTGCACCTGATTGATGATGTTGTTGAAATTGCAAAATATGAAAGTGGGAGCATGACCGTCACCAAGACTTTAATCAATACAAATCTGTTTATTGATGATGTTCTCAGAGACATAGAGATTATAAGATCAGCAAGTAGAAAGGAGCAGGTAATACTGAAATTCATTCCCACTGTGAAAGAAATAGAAATATTTACCGACGCAGGCAGATTACATCAAATATTCATCAATCTGATCAACCACTCTCTTAAATACACAAAAGAGGGTTCAATTGAAGTTGGTTATCATAAACCAGAGGATAACAAAATCGAGTTTTTTGTTAAAGATACAGGCTATGGAATGAACAAAGAAGAACTTCGATTCCTGTTCGATCGCTTCAATCAGATAGATAAAGACGAGTTTGACAGGTATAATGACGAAACCGGATTTGGTCTTACAATCGCAAAATCCATTGTTAAGCTCCTGGGAGGGAAGATTTCTGCCGATTCCGAACCCGGAGCAGGCACTCACTTCAGCTTCAGCATTCCTTATGATACACAACCTTCTCAAAAGATAGAGGCAGAAGAAGAAGAATTATCGCTTAGTTCACAATACAAATGGCAAGACAGAGTAATCCTGATTGTTGAAGATGAAGAAGTAAATGGTCTGTTTCTCGAAGCAGTCTTTCAGGAGACCGGTGCGCAAACCCTTTATGCCAAAAATGGAAGTCAGGCCATTGAGCTGTGTAAATCGATCAATAAGATCG
Source organism: Bacteroidales bacterium (assembly GCA_030626465.1). Lineage (GTDB taxonomy): Bacteria > Bacteroidota > Bacteroidia > Bacteroidales > UBA10428 > UBA10428. The sequence continues at coordinate 23,918 of DAOUOU010000005.1, read as the reverse complement.
ACCTGATTCTGATGGATATCAGAATGCCCGTTATGAATGGTATTAAGGCTACAAAAGAGATACGTAAATTCAATACCTCAATTCCTATTATTGCTCAGACTGCCCTGGCTCTTCAGGAAGATATGGAGCAATTTCTTCTTGCAGGATGCAATGATTCAATTATTAAGCCTATTGAGGTTGAAGAATTGCTTTTTTTAGTGAATAAATATTTTGGACATTGAGTTTTCCGGAACCGGAGTTATACAAATACATACGCTGTTCCTTTTTAGGCAGGTCAGAATAATCAGTATCTCATTGTGGCAAATTATTGAAGGACCTATGGCAGAAATAATTAAAATACATAAGAATATTATTATAAAAGGCCGGGTACAGGGTGTTGGTTTCAGGTTTGCTTCCAGAACCATGGCAACCTCTTTAGGAATAAAAGGTTTTGTGAAAAATATGTATAACGGAGATGTCTATATTGAAGCGGAAGGCACAGAAATTCAGATTAAACACTTTATTGAGTGGTGTCATAAAGGTCCAGGTTATGCCAATATCAGTGATGTAATCATTGAAGACAGTGAAGTCAAAGGATTTCAATTCTTTGATATTACACATTAAGTTTTTTGCTTCTGATAACCGAAGTTACCCCCCCTGCAAGTAACCATATTGTCAGAAGAATAACAAGGACCGATATCGATGCCAGTAATATATTCTGATCAGAGATAAATTGTAACAGATTCTTTTCCATCGCCCAGAGAGTCATCACCAATACAAAAATCATTGGGATTAACGCAAGCAGATAGTTTTTTTTCTTTTTGTACAGGTAAATACTTACAATAGCTAATCCAAGTGCTGCCAGTAACTGATTTAATGCTCCAAACAGAGGCCATAAAATAAGAGCGCCTTTACCGCCAGGTCTGATGAATGTCATTGTTGCTGCCAATAACACAACCATGAAGGTCGTAATGTATCTGTTTTCTATTGTTCTTCTTTTGGCTCCTGACTTTTTTGATCTGATTAACTCCTGCAGGGATAATCTTTGTATCCGGGTTGCTGAATCGAGTGTGGTATTTGCAAAGCTGACAATAAATACAGCAATCATTGGTCGACCTATATGTTCTGGTATTCCAATAAACTCAAACAAATTAGCAGCTCCCACAATAAAGGATTCAAGCTTTGCTCCTATTCCGCTGTTTGCTGTTGTCCATGATGAATAATATTGAAAGAACGCATCACTGCCAGTATAAAGCATACCATCCTTCTCCAATCCAATACCCAATCCACCGGCAATACAAACCAACACAAGAACTGCCAGGAACCCCTCGGTAAGCATCCCCCCATACCCGATAAACAAACTATCCTTTTCATTCTTAAGTTGTTTAACAGTCGTTCCTGAACTGGCAATTGAATGAAAGCCGGAAATGGCACCACATGCAATTATAATAAAAAGGACAGGCATCATATCAGGAACATCGCTAACCGAAGAAAAGGCTTTATGATTAATAGCAGGAGCAGATATAACAGGATGGGCAATAAAAATTCCTGCAACAATCAGTATGATCGCAATCATCAGTTGGTGAGAGTTTATATAATCGCGTGGTTGCAAAAGCTTTTGTACCGGCAAAGTTGAAGCAAAATATACATATATAAACAAGACAATGCACCAGCTGACTGTAACAAGATTACTCATACTGTAACCAATATCTGATAATTCCTGGAAGACGGGTATTCCAGCCAGATCAACCGGAAAATAAATGCCCAGTATTATAGTGGCATACATGATCAATACCGCGATAACAGAATACAGCAAATCATTCTTTCCTTTTTGTATCTGATGTCCGAGCCACAATGCAATAGGCAATTGTGCCCAGACAGGTATAACTGATTCGGGATAAAGCATGAATAATGTGGATATGATAAGAGCAAAAACTGAGAGCACAATAAACAATAACAATTGCATAATAAGTTGAAATGCATACCGGGATCCGGGATCGACAATTTCACCTGTCATGTCTCCAATAGTTTTACCCTTATGTCTGGCAGATATAATAAGGGTAGAAAAATCATGTAATGCTCCCATAAAAATGGATCCAAAAAACACCCACAGAATGGCAGGCAACCATCCCCAGATAATACCTATAGCAGGCCCTACAATGGGACCTAACCCGGCTATTGTAGTAAAATGATGACCGAATACAATATTTCTCTTCGTTGGAACATAATCTACTCCATCGTACAATTCCTCAGACGGCATTTTATTATTTTTCTCCAGTCTAAATATTTTGCTGGCAAGGTATTTTCCGTAAGTATGATAAGCCACCAGATAGCCAGCAAATGCAATAATAATTATAATGACTGAATTCATTATTTCCTTTTAAAAGCATAAAAATTAATTCATTTTCAAACATTTTTCTGATTTATTACTAAAAAATCATTATTTTAATTGTGAAATTTCAACACCATGGATCCAACCAAACGAAAAATATTAATTCCTTATGATTTCTCACAGTTATCTGATTTTGCAGTAAAACATGCTGTCCAAATTGCTAAAATAACTGAGTCTTCATTAGTGTTCCTGCACATTGTTCATGATCTCGCCAACGAATCAGAGGCTTTGAAAAGGCTTGAAGATGTTGCGAATAACATAGCTAATAAATATGGCCTGGAAGTAAATTGTCATATCAGACCAGGCAAAGTATCAACAGCTATTAAAACATATGCTGAAACAATCGATGCTTTTCTCGTTGTGATGAAAACGCAGGAACCAAAAGGCAAAGAAAAACTCCTGGGATCACGTTCTGTGCGTGTAATGGCAGGATCAAGAATTCCCTTTTACGTGGTACAGGAACCTCCCAAACGTCTTGCTCTTCGAAGGGTTGTTTTTCCAATCGATTTCAGGAAGGAAAACAAGGAAAAACTGGCATGGATAAGTTCCCTGTCTAAATACTATACTTCCAAAATTTTTCTTTTCAAGCCTAATGCCAATGATTATATAATCAGGAATAACCTTAAGTTTGCAAAAAGATTTCTTGAAGGCAAAAATATTGATTATGAAATTGTTACTGCCAAGAGAAAGTTTAACATAGTTCTGGAAACAATTGAATTTGCCCATAAGATAAGTGCAGAGCTTATTATTATTATGCTCAGCAAAAACATTACTGTTGCCAAGGCTATGATGGGATTGAAAGACCAGTATTACATTTCAAACCGCCATAAGATTCCGATTATGTGTCTGAATCCCCGATCGGACCTGAGAAAATACGAAGGTTTTTATTAACGTTATATAGGTTCGACATCTTTCTGTTGTAACCAACCTTGTTTTCCGTCTGATAATCTTATTTCATACCAGGTCTCCAGGGAGTCTATAATAAGAATTTTAGTTCCTTCATGCACGATAAATAAATCAGTGCCGCTAGCCCTGGGTGATGACTTGACTGTTACCGTGGGGGTCATTATAATTGCCTCATTGCTGCTTATGAACAATGATTTTGCTCTAAACGATAAGAAAAACATCGTTAGGGATAGTAATAAGACGATTATTCCGGAGTAAAAACCTGCCCTTCTTAGCATCAGCTTATAAGATAAAAAATAAAACAACAGGAATACGATCCCTAAAACAAATGTAAATAAACTTAGTATTGCCCAGGTATTTGATGATAAAAGAGTGATAAGACTGTTGATCCAGCGCTTTATTACAAACTCAGGTATCTCATCGATCTTATCGATAATGTACATGCGAGCTTTAGCAAGATTGTGTTTAATGTCTTCATTTCTTGGATCGAATAATAAAGCTCTTTCATACTGCAGGATTGACTTTGGATAATTTTTCAGTTTGTAATAGGCATTACCAAAATTGAAATAGAGTTCGCCAGATTCCATACCTTTTGCCAAAACGCTCTCATACAACTCAATTGCTTGCATATAATATCCTCCGGCATAATTATCATTGGCCTGTATGAATAAAGAGTCGACTGCTGTACCAGCATTAAGTTGAAGCGTCAACAAAAAAAGAAACACTATATGGAGAAAGAGTTTTTTCATACGTTTAAAATTTTATTAGCTCCGCTAACCAGGGTTAGCCTCGCTGAACTCCCTGCGGTCGGTTCACTACCCCGTCCGAACGGCCGTTCGCCCGGACGGAGTTCATGAGATCGCTATGCTAAGTTCATGTTCGTTTCATACTTAAAGATTTTGATCCAGTTCGCTGATAATTTTCGAAGCTTTACTATAAAATTCCTGAAGGTCAGTATCCATACTTCCCGGAGCAAACCTGGCATATTCACAAGCGTCAACAAGACTGAAGAAATTAGTAACCTGTCCTTCATCAATTTTTTTGTTTTTCAATTCTTCCCCGGTTTTTTCTTTTGAGAGTTCAGACAATTGAATATTCAGTTTGTCTGATAGATAACCCCACAATGCTCTGCCAATCTCCTCGTAAAATTCTTCCTTGTTGTTGTCCTTAAGTAATTTTCGTGCTTTCTTTAACCTTCTTCCAGCTACCTTGCCTGCCTTTCTATTTCTGTACTTTACAATATTTGCGGTTCTTTTAATTTGCTCTTTTCGAATAATCAAAACAAATATCAGCAAAGCCAGAGTAAAAATGTATACTCCATAGAACCACTTTGTTCCGAAAATAAAATATCCTCTTTTTTGCAGGTTGGTCTTTGTAAGGATATACCTTATATCGCTTCCGAGAAGTTCAATATCTTCCTTTGAAAGATTGCTTGCAACTACAGTAGTGCTATCGTCATCACCCTTATCAACTATAATAGAAAAATCCTGAGATTTTATATTCTGATATGCTTTCAGAGAGGGATCGAAATAGCTTAATGAAAAGGCAGGAATTTCAAAGTTTCCCGCGTGACGAGGAATAGCTGTATATTCAAAGCTTACTTTCCCTGTTTTTCCTTCGCTGCTATTATCGATCTGGACTTTTTTAATAGGCTCGAATACATCAAAGGTGGGGGGAAAATTTGTCTTCACATTTTCCAGCAGTTTTAAATTCCCTTTGCCCGATACAACTACCTTGAAGCTTATTGCATCGTTTGTGGTAACCCTTGATTCATTTGCAGAAGCCTGTATTTTAAATTTTCCAACAGCACCGGTAAAATCATCCGGTTGATTTAAAGGAAGTTGTCTGATAGTAAATTTTACCGGTTTGCTCTTTAAATTGATCCGGCTACGTACATACTGAGGACCAAAAAACTCATCAAAAATATTCTGAGACTGCCGCCTCGTCTGTTTTTGTACCTCTACAATCAGCTCAAATGGTTCAACAATAATCTCACCTGATTTCTGAGGATATAAAATGATTTTTTTTAACACTCCCACATCATAAATATCATTCCCTACTCTTTCACGCTCAAAGGAACGAGAGGGTAGTTCAACTTCCTGTTGATAAAATCCCACAAAATCAGGTCCCTTAAATCGCTGATCATAACCTGAGAAATTTAGTTTATTATATAGTTTAACCCATGCTGTTATTTGCTCTCCGATGTAAGCCGTTTTTTTATCGGTTACCAGTCGTACAAATAGTTCATCTCCACCGGATGATTCTGCACTATTTGTTACAGCTTTTGATCCGGAATTTAATTGTTGAGAAGAGCTCTGACCTGTGGCAACAACATCTATTTCCAGTGGGTTTGATTCTATCTCATTTTTTTTGAAAGTAGCAGTTGCGGGAGCAAGTGTATATTTTCCTGAAGATGATGGAGCCTGTAAATAATAGGTGAATGTGTAGGATGAGGTCTTGGTCATCTTGCCATTTACATTGCTGATTGAAGTACTGGAACCTGTACTGGGGCCTCCGAGATACCTGAATTCCCCAAAATTTGGAGGAGTAAACTCATCAATTTTTTTATTGACCGAGTATACAAGTTGAAATTGTTCCTCCGCATGCAGCACTTTTGGTGCCTTTGCAGTAAAAGATATGTCCTGGGCATGATTGTCAGGTAGAGTGACAAATAAGAGAATACTAGCTATAAGACCTGCTCTTACAAGATATTTTGTATTTGAATTCTTCATAATTTCTATAGTAGGCAGTATTCATTTACCATTCTTTTTCAACCGGCACTTTTCGAACCCTGGCTTTCTGTTCCTGGACTTTTTTCATCACATCTTTTTCATCCTGCTCCAAAGCTTCCAGTAATCGTTCGGCATCTTCCTTTGATATCTGTCCCTCTCTATTCCGGGGTTGGTTATCTTGTTGCTCCTTCTGCTGCTGTTGATCCTTTTGTTTGTTCTGATTGTTATCTTGATTTTCTTCTTTCCTGTTGTCTTTTTCCTGATTCTTTTGACTCTCTTGCTCTTGCTGATTTTGTTGCTGATTCAGCATGTTCTGAGCTAAAAATAAATTGTGTTTTGCATCAGCATCATGCGGATTAAGACGCAAGCACTGCTTATATGCATCGATGCTTTTTTCAAGCTTCTGAGCTTTAAAATAAGAATTTCCGAGATTATAGTAATATGCCGATAAATTAGCCGGTTCTATTTCTGTATTCAACAGCGATTCATATTTCGTAATTGCCGGTTCGTACTGCTCCTGTTTGTACAGGCTATTTCCTAAATTATAGGTTGCTTTCTCTGATTGCGAGTCTTTTTCCAGTGCTTCCCTGTATTGTAATTCTGCCTCATTGTACTTCTCATCCATATATTCCCTGTTACCTTTCCTGATTTCCTTCTTTGTGCTTTGAGCAAAAAGACTGACAGGCAATAATACCAACATGACCAGTAGTAGCTTATTCATCTCTGTCTGTTGTTTTGAATAATGAAAATTTCTTTAAATATTGATTTTTCCGCTCCAGTATCAACAAATCCAATAACAATAAAAGTAATGCTACAGCAACAAAATAGTGAAACTTATCTTCGTACTCCGAATACATCTTTGTTTCAATCTCTGATTTATTCAAACTGTTCAAATTGTTATACAACCTACTTAATCCGACATTGCCTGTTGAAGCCTTGAAAAATTCACCTTCTCCTACTGCAGCTATTCTCCTTAGCATGACTGGATCCATTCTGCTGATAATAACTTCTCCCTGTCTGTCTTTCAGGAAACCTCCCTGAACGCCACTTCTTTGTATTAAAGGAATAGGTGCTCCCTGAGGTGAGCCCATTCCGATTGTGTATATTTTTATTCCTTTTTCTGCTGCTTTTCCAGCTGCTGCAATAGCATCTCCTTCATGGTTTTCGCCATCAGAAATTATAACGATCACTTTGCTGGCTTCTGTATCCTGGGTAAACGATTTTATTCCCAGTTCTATTGCAGAAGCTATTGCTGTTCCTTGCCTGGAAACTATTTCGGTGTTGATATTCGACAGAAACAATTTGGCAGAAATATAATCTGTTGTGATCGGTAATTGTGTATATGCATTGCCTGCAAAGACGATCATTCCTATTTTATCATCCTGCATACGGTTTATCAGGGTTATTAACGCTTGTTTGGCTCTTTCCAGCCGGTTTGGTTTGATATCTTCAGCCAGCATACTTCGCGAAACATCAAGAGCAATAATCATTTCAATTCCTTCACGTTTTACTTCTTCCAGTTTAGATCCGAACTGAGGGCGAGCAAGAGCTATTATTATAAAAAAAAGACTGAAAAAGAACAGGATAAATTTAAAATTTCTTCTGGCAGGAGATCTCATAGGCATTAGAATATCAAAGAATGCACTGTCTGTAAATCGTAAAAGATTGCGTTTACTCAGAAGGACTAAAACTATATACAAAGCAATGATAACAGGCAATGCTATCAGTAAATATAAAAAATCGCTATTGGCAAATCTGAACATTCTCTCCTGTATTTTTATGGTATTGATCGTAATATTGTTCTGCGTATTAGAAACTCAACCAGAAGAAGTATGAACCCTATCAGAACAAATGGCATGTATTCTTCTTCTTTTCTGCTGAATTCTTTCACATTAATTTTTGATTTCTCAAGTCTGTCAATTTCAAGATATATTTGTCTCAGTTTATTGTTATCGGTTGCTCTGAAATATTTTCCGTTTGTAATGTCAGAGATATGCAAAAGGGTTTCCTCATCAATCTCTACATCCATTTTCATCAACCTGGTTCTGCCAAACATATCCCGAACGGGATATTTGGCAACACCTTCTGTGCCAACTCCAATAGTGTACACCCTTATCCCGAAAATTTTTGCCAGTTCAGCCGATGTGATCGGATTTATTGCTCCCTGATTATTCACTCCGTCTGTTAGTAAAATAATCACTTTGCTAATGGCATCACTATCTTTCAATCGCTTCACTGCATTTGCAAGACCTACTCCTATTGCTGTACCATCTTCTATTATACCACTCTTTATATCTTTAAAAAGATTGATCAGTACAGCATGATCAGTCGTTAAAGGGCATTGAGTGAAACTCTCTCCGCTAAAAACTACCAGACCAATCCGGTCGTTTGGCCTTCCGGAAATGAATTCGATAGCAACATTTTTTGAAGCTTCCAGTCGATCGGGTTTCAGATCCTGGGCCAGCATACTTCCGGAAATATCGAGCGCCAGGACAATATCTATACCCTGAGTACTCACATTTTCCCAGCTGTTTGAAGATTGAGGACGAGCAAGAGCAATTACCAGCAAACCAATTACTGCCAGCCTTAAAACAAATAAGATATGTGATAGTATCTCTTTGTAGGATACAGGCAAATCCTCAACAGATTTTGTTGAACTTACCTGCACTGAAGGAACCTTTTTTTGCCTGTATATGTACCAGACTATTGCCGGTATGATAAGCAATAGCAGAAACAATATTTTTGGATGTGCAAAAGTTACTTCGCTCATAATCATTCTCTATTATCAAGTTCCTTGTTAGTTAATGTCTCTACCGATACTTCTTCCTTGGTTTTCTTTATAAAGTCATAAGCATTGTCAAGGTGAATAATATTCTCTTCCGGATCAGGTTCTCCTTTTGCAAATTTCACCAGATCAGCAAGATTTAATAGATACTCAAGATTTTGAAGGTTAAGATCATTGAGCCCTAAAGATTTTATGTAATATAAAATCTCATCTGAGGTTTCCTCCAATGCATGAATACCAAAACGCTTAAAAATATACCAGCGGATAATATATGTAATTCGGGTATAATATTCCTTCACCTGCTTTTGTTGCCAAAGCTTTCGGGCCTTGATTTTATCAAGCTCACGAAATGCAGTTATATGAGCCGGTTCCTCAGGTTTTGAAGGCATTAAAAAAGGCTGTTTGCCCTTTCTTTTACGAAGAAATACAATGAGCAGATAGGTAAGAACTGCAAGCAGGATAACCGGAATACTATATAGTATTATTTCACCAATTGTGACAGGCACCCTGGCAGGAGGTTTAATATCCCTTACGGCATACGTGGTGTCAATGGCTACTCCAAACACTTCAAGATAGGTAGCAGATGACAGGACCGTATCTGAGTGCATATTATCTGTGAATACAAAAGCCTGGGGAGGTATATAATAGATACCTGTATCAAAGGATGTAATAATAAGTTCTAAAGAAATCTGCCAGTTTCCGCTTTTCTTTTTTAAAGAATCGATGACAGGCCCATTGATAATTTCTATTCCTTCGGTTAATTTTTCAGAAAATGAAGGAAGATGAAGAATGATATCTTTATCTTTTTCAATGGTATAGTTTAAACCGATCTGATCACCCAGTACTATCCTGTTTGTATCGATAGAGGTTTCTATGGATAATCGCTGGGGTAATCCTTCATTACTGAATAAAAGGAAAAAACAAAAAAGCAAACCTACCTTTCTCCAAGCGTTCATAAACATAATATTTCACACTCTTTTTTTAAACAATTGCATCAGAGGTTGAACATAATCTTCGTGTGTAGCCAGATATGCATAATCAATACCATGCTTATTCAATAATTCGTCTGTTTCTTTGTTCCTTTTCTGCCAGCTATCGTTGTAAAAAGTACGAACTTGTTTTCTGGCTGAATCGACCCAGACTAGTTTACCGGTTTCGGCATCCCTCATGCGAATCATTCCTACATTGGGCAATTCAGCCTCCCGGCGATCGTAAATACGCAACGCAATAAGATCATGTTTTTTACTGCTTATCTTAAGTGCTTCTTCATAATTTGAATCAAGCATATCAGATATTAAGAATGCTGTGCTTCTTTTTTTAATAGCGTTTGTAAGGTATTGAAGAGCAGTACCAATATTTGTTCCCCTGCTGTATGGTTCAAAATATATCAATTCCCGAATAATACGAAGTATATGTTGTCTTCCCTTTTTGGGAGGTATAAATTTCTCAATCTGATCAGAAAAAAGTATGGCACCTGTTTTATCATTATTGGAAATAGCAGAAAATGACAAAACAGCCGCTAACTCAGTGATCAAATTTTTCTTCAGTCGATCTTGTGATGCAAAATCTCTCGATCCGCTGACATCAATCAGAAGCATTACTGTCAGTTCCCTTTCTTCCTCGTAAATTTTTACATATGGATGATTAAAACGCGCTGTTACATTCCAGTCAATGCTCTTGATATCATCGCCATACTGGTATTCACGAACCTCACTAAATGCCATACCTTTTCCTTTGAAGGCACTATGGTACTCACCAGAAAAGATCTGTTGTGATAGCCCCTTGGTCTTTATTTCTATCCTTCTTACCCTCTTTAGTAATTCGGTGGTATCCATTTATACTTCTAGTTTTTTCTTTTTATAGTCACTGTAAAAAACCACTCTTCTTCTGACAGTTCAACAGAAAACTTCTGCAGTAAAAATCTATACTCCCATTTATTCTTGCCAACACGTTCATATCTGGCATTTAACTCTTTTTCAACATCAATAATGTTCGAATAAGCATACATTTTTCTGACAAGGGTGCACTCGTCATCGTCTGACAAGAAATACAGAATGGTAATCTCATTGATTCTATCTTCATACTTTAGGTAATTGTAATAAGGATTTACAGTACTTGTATTTAGTTTGAAATTTTTTTGAGAGTCTTTCATTTCCCCGATAATCTTATCCTTATGCATACCGATGAAATGTTGGGACTGTACATCAATACCATTTATATGCAATGCCGCAACAACTATTAGAATAGTAAGAAAAACTCTCATTTCAATAGCATTAAGGTACTTCTATCGTATTCAATATTTCTGAAATAATGTCTTCCGTAGTGACATTCTCAGCTTCGGCTTCATAGGTCAATCCAATTCTGTGTCTTAACACATCATGGCACACAGCCCTTATATCTTCAGGTATCACATAACCACGACGTTTGATAAAGGCAAATGCTTTGGCTGATTTTGCAAGATTGATACTGGCACGTGGTGAGCCACCGTAACTGATCATTCCTGAAAACTTATCCAGATTAAAATTTTCAGGAAAGCGTGTAGCAAAAACTATATCAAGAATATAATTTTCGATCTTCTCATCCATATAAACTTCTTTGACCACCTCGCATGCTTTTACAATACTATCTGTCTTAAGGGCTTTATTTGCCGATGGAAACTGCTTTTCAAGGTTCTCCCGCACAATCAGTCTCTCCTCATCTTTTTTTGGATAATCAAGAACAACCTTTAACATAAACCTGTCAAGCTGAGCCTCTGGCAAAGGATAGGTTCCTTCCAGCTCAATCGGATTTTGTGTTGCCATAACAAGGAAAGGTTTCGGAAGAGCAAATGTTTGACTTCCAATCGTCACCTGTTTTTCCTGCATAGCTTCCAGCAAAGCACTTTGTACCTTAGCCGGTGACCGATTTATCTCATCGGCAAGAATAAAGTTAGCAAAAACCGGGCCCTGCTTAACAACAAATTCTTCCTTTTTCTGACTATAGATCATTGTTCCTATCAGGTCAGCGGGTAATAAGTCGGGCGTAAACTGTAAACGACTGAATTTTGCATCGATAGTTGTTGCCAGGGTATGGATTGCCAGTGTTTTTGCTAATCCCGGCACACCTTCTAATAAAACATGACCATCAGATAGTAAACCTATCAGTAGCCTATCAAGCAAATTTTTCTGCCCGATGATAACTTTACTCATTTCAAGATTTATCACATCAACAAATGAGCTTTCCTGCTTAATCTTCTCATTTAATTCCTGGATATTGACATTCATTTGATTCATACCTGGTACTTATTTAACTCTTAAAATTTTCAGACCCCGAAAGTAATAATTTTAAAGGGAGCAGCCTAAATATATAACTCCAAAAAAATGTCAAAAACTATCACTATGGCCCGTAATTAATGTTAAAAAATGTTAACTATATACTATTGAGAAAAGAATTATCTTCATCAGCAACTTTGCTATGATGAATTATCGGTATTTCATAGAGTTACATTTCAACGGGAAGAATTATCATGGCTGGCAAATTCAGCCAAATGCTCATACCATTCAAGGTGAATTAAATGAGAAGCTCTCAATAATTCTAAAAAGAACTATTGAAACTGTTGGAGCCGGAAGGACGGATGCCGGTGTACACGCAAGGTACTTCGTTGCTCATTTTGATACAGAAAAAAGCCTGAAAAATATTAACACGCTCGTTGTAAAACTTAATAGTTTTCTTCCCGGTGATATATGCATAAAAAATATCTATCCTGTAAATAAGAACTATCATGCACGCTTTGATGTTATTTCAAGAACCTATAAGTATTTTATTTCCACACAAAAAGACATTTTTCATCAGGATTATGCCTGGCAGATCTATTATGATCTGGATATTGACAGGATGAATAAGGGGGCAAAAGAATTAATGAAATATTCAGATTTTACAAGCTTCAGTAAGCTGCACACCGATGTGAAAACAAATAATTGTAAGGTGCTTTCGGCGCACTGGACACGTGAGGAGAACCAATTGATCTTTACAATTACTGCTGATCGCTTCTTACGCAACATGGTTCGCTCTATTGTAGGCACTTTTGCAGACCTGGGAAGACGGAAAACAGGTATCAGGGAATTAAAAAAAATTATAGATGCAAGGAACAGATCCTTTGCGGGAGAATCAGCTCCGGCGCATGGATTGTTTCTCTATAATATCGAGTATCCATACCCTCTTGGACAAAACATTGTTTAAATCTTTTTTTAAAATAAAAGAAACAAATAACTATATTGGACGTTAAACCAAGCAAATCAACTGGAAATGAGAAAGATTTTATTGCTTGTATTATTATGTGCTTTTTATTCGGTTGCTGTTGCTCAAACAGGTATAGCAAGGGCTGAAGCGATGTTTATTTATAACTTTTCACGTTTGATTGAGTGGCCGCCAAATTATAAAACAGGGCCCTTTGTAATAGGCGTCTATGGTTCCTCTCCAATCATGGGTGAAATAAAAACATATACCTCAGGAAAAAGGGTTGGCAGTCAGCCCATCACGGTTAAAACTTTCAATTCTCCTGCAGAGATTTCCACCTGTCATATTCTTGTCGTACCTTTTAGTAGTACGAAACACCTGCCAAATATAATTCTTCAATTGAGCAGTAAAAGTACACTGGTCATTACCGAGAAAAGTGGTGCAACCAGAGCAGGTTCGGCAATCAATTTTGTTATTGTTGGTGACAAATTGAAATTTGAGTTAAGTCCGACAAATGCAACAAAATACAATATCAAACTGAGCTCTAAACTCAGTGAGATGGCCTTCAAGATATACTAGCAATTCATCTGTTCCAGATTTCCCAGGCTTTTTCGGCCTGAGTATACAACATGGGTAATCCGTTAATTATCGTGACACTTTTTTCTTCGCCCTTCTGAAGAAAAAGAGTTTTTTCAGGATTGTAAATTAAATCATAAAGAATATAGTCGGAGTTCAATGCTTGATAGGGAATATCAGGACAATTATGAATATCAGGGTACATTCCTGCAGGACTGGTATTTATAATGATTTGATACTTATGTATAATCTCTTCATTCAGATCCTCATACGAAAAGATTGTTTGTTCTTTCGGTTTACGCGATACATAATGAAAAGCAATGCTATGTTTTTTCAGGATAAATGCAACAGCTTTTGAAGCACCTCCCGTACCAAGTATTAATGCATTTTTATGGTGTTTCCTAAGAACTTTTAACAGGGGTGTCTCAAATCCATAAATATCAGTATTATAACCCTTTAAGGAATACTCATCTGTGCTTATCCTGAAAATCTTTATGGTGTTCACTGCTCCAATGATACCGGCTTCACTGTCAACTTCATCTAAAAGCGGAATTACATTTTTTTTGAAGGGTATGGTAACGTTCAAACCCATTAGCTCGCGATCATTGTTAACAAGATCTTTCAATAAATCAATCTTTTCGATAGGGTACGTATCATATCGGCAATCTTTTATACTTTCTTTTTCAAACTTCTCAGTGAAGTATCTTTTTGAAAAGCTATGTTCCAGTGGAAATCCTATTAGCCCATATTTTTTCATTCGTTCTAATTTTCCTGTATTTTGCCGGCGTATTTTTCAACGACCCATATAACAATTATTCCGCAAAGAACAAGTCCGATAGCAATTCGCACTTCACTATCGAATGACTCCGGGAAATAGCGTTCATAGCCAGCAATGATTTTTTCTCCATCACTTTTTATAAGAATATTTCCGGCTTCATCATAATTATATACCGGATTCTTCCATGGCCAAAGGATTGCCAGAGATCCAAGGATAAATCCTGTAAGCAGAGCAATGGTTTCATTTCTGTATTTTTTATATACCCAGGAAAGAATATGTGAAAACAAAATCAATCCAGCTGCGGCACCTATGATTACCGGAACTAAAATATCAAATTTGGCCTGAGTTACAGCTTCAATCATTACCAGTTCATAGTTGCCCATTAATATCAAAACAAAAGAACCGGAAAGTCCCGGAAGGATCATACTACAAACTGCTACAATGCCGCATACAATAAGATAAATAAAGCCATCGTTCTCTTTAACCGGATTAAGAACAGAAATAACCATAGCGATACTTGTCCCTATTACCAGGGAGATTATAACTGAAATATGCCATTGTCTGATTGTTTTGCCAACAAAATAAACTGAAGCCAGAATCAATCCAAAAAAGAATGCCCATACATAGACCGGATAATTCTCGAAAAGGAACTCAAGTAATTTAGCCAATGACACAATGCTCAATACCACGCCAAAAAAAAGGGTAATTAAAAAATTAAGGTTAATATATATGGCAAAATCTTTCAATTTTCCTTTAAAAAGAAGCTGCAAAGCCTTCAAATCAAAAGATTTAATTGATTCGATGAGCTCTTCAAAAACTCCTGTGATTAGGGCTATTGTTCCTCCTGATACTCCAGGAATAACATTAGCTGCACCCATACCTATACCCTTGAATACGATTGAAAGGTAATCTTTGAAAGTCCGGTTGTTCACATTCATAATTTAAATTTTCACGCTAATATAACATATCCCTTAATAATAAGGATAGCCGGATTACCAATTATCAGGGCTATCGAATATCATGTTATAAGAAAATAGTCTCTATATCTGAAAATCCAGATTTGGAAGATAATCGTAGCTATGTTGTTTCTGGACCTTATTCTTATCGGGGAGAAAATCGAAGAAGGTATCACCACGCAATCCTAACCGCAGACATTCCAAAGGTATTACAATGTTGGGAGCAATATTACCAAGATTGACATTTGATCCGAAAATTTTAATAAACCAGACTTGTTGTTTCCCATTGGGGGCTTCCCAAAGAATATCGGAAGGACTTATCTGGGCAGTTATTGTATTGATAAGACTTTCGTTCGTAGATCCATCGCTATTATAAATGCCAATTGTTCCGCTTTCTCTTGCTTCGGCAATTACTTTTATCGATCCGGCATCCAATTCGTCTTTCATCATTTTTACCCATTGGTCGGCTGGTATAAAAACTCCCCGCTGTTTTGAACCTACTTCTGAAATGACAGTAACTTGTTTTGAAAGCAAACGTATATATTCCAGTTTTTCATCATGGGGCATGCTCATGGAACCATCAGAAACTTCAACAAGATCAAGTTTGTATTTATCCAGGAATTTTCGATAATCGTCGATCATATTACGAATTGCAAAAGCTTCAAAAAGTGTACCTCCAAAGTATGGCCGGATATCCCCTGCTTTGTAAAGTGCAATTTTTTCTTCCAGTTTATTTGTAATCATCGAGGTTCCAAAACCAAACTTAACTAAATCGGTGTATTCACCACTCGACTCAATAAAGTTTTCAGACTCTTGCACACTCAGACCCTTATCCATCATCATTGTAAGTCCTACCTTCCTTGGTTTTGAAGGTCTTTCAGGTAAAAAAGGCAATTGAAAATTCATGGATTATCGA
Organism: Bacteroidales bacterium; assembly: GCA_030626465.1. GTDB lineage: Bacteria > Bacteroidota > Bacteroidia > Bacteroidales > UBA10428 > UBA10428. The sequence continues at coordinate 7,683 of DAOUOU010000005.1, read as the reverse complement.
CTTAAATTCTTATATTTTCTTATCAATTCTGTTATAGTCTCATTCTTCGAAGCAATTGGATACCGTGACAAAAGATCACTATGTTCACCATAATTGATTAACAATCCTTTCTCGAAAAATTCGTAAGCCAGTTGGTTTTGATTATTGTAGAGATAATAAGCAGCCAGATTGTAATTGATGGTAGAAATATCCTGGTTGTACTGATAAGCTTTGTTCAAAATCCGGATTGCATCTGGTAGCTTATTCTCAAGAAAGAAAATATCAGCATGCGATAACCAGGCCTCGTAGTCGTTAGGATCCAGCTCGACAGCACGATTGTATGATTCGACTGATTTTTCGAGTAAATTTAATTTTCTATATACCTCTCCCAGCATAAACCAATATTCCGGATTTTCAGGATCCAGAGTATTTGCACGAATAAAAAAATTCAGACTTTTGGAATAATACTTCAAATGATAATTCGCCATTCCCAGCCCAAACCAGGCATCACCAAAAGTTTTATCAATTTCAATTGATTTAATATAGAAATGCAATGCACGGTTAAACAGATTCAACTTCTCATAACATTCTCCAATGTATGTAAATGCCTGAACATTATTGGGTTCAATGAAAATTATCTCTTCGTATGTTTTAATGGCTTCCTTAAATAAGCCGCTGTTAACCAGAGTATTGGCTTTGCTGAAATAAGCAGATACATAATCAGGACAGATGGCTATTGCTAAGTCATAGGCGACAATTGCCTTTTCATATTCATTCAGACTTGTATAGACCATTCCAAGATTAAACCAGATATTCTCGGCATAGGGCTCAATGTTAAGGTATCTGTGATAATATTCAATACTTTTATCCAGTTGGTCAATAATTTCGTAAACCAGGGCAAGCTCAAGCAAAACCATCAAATTTTTTGGATTTACTTCCTGAGCCAGAAGCAGGTACTTAATAGCCAGATTATACCGTCTGGTGTTGAGATAGGAATATGCTATGGAAAAGATTACTTCATCCTTGCCTTCACCAGTCAGTTGAATAGCTTTATCAAAGGCAATTCTTGCATCGTCCTTTCTGCCCAGCATATTTAAGGCAGTTCCTTTAAGCAAGTAGAAATCACTGTTGGAACATTCGATCGGCTCAATTTCGCGTAAAAAATGCAATCCTTTGGAAGGTTTGCCATTTTGTACATATATCTGAGCAAGTTTAAGCTTTATTGCTGTTGCTTTCGGGTGTTGCTTCAGACCATATTCAATCGCAGCCTTGGCATTATGAAAATTATGCTGGTCGAGGTAGTAATCAATAATATTCTCAAACTCATAGACATCAAAATAGTATGTTGAATTTGCATTCAGCATTTCTTCAAATCGATTAATCGATTCGATTATTTCCTCTTCTTCAAAATATGATTCCTGATTTTCGTTCATAAATATCCTTAATGCTGAATCTAATTTAATAATAAAAGAAAACCAATCGATTCTCAGATATTAACAGCTTGTTTTTAAAATCCTCTCTTTACTTTGATATATAGGGTAAATTATCGTTAATAATTTTTTAATTTGAAGAAAATGATTCTTCGAGACCGGCTTTCATTAATTCCAGTTCGCGCACCAGGCTTGCCAGTATATTAGTAAGTTCAACAAATTTATTTGCCCGTTCAGGGCCGTAAAGCTTACTTTGAATTATTCTGATTTCATTCAAAAGATTTGATGCTTTTCGTATATGCTGCTTTGAAGAACTCTTTTGAATATTTGCAAGAATTAATTCAGATTTAATCTTAAAATACAGATCATTAAATCTTAATAAATCCTGTGCTGTTTCAGTACCGAATTCCGATACCAGGGCTTTGTACAGCGATAAATCTGCATTGTAACTTCCCTGATTCCAAAAAAAGTCAGATGCAGTCTGAAGTCTTACTCTATCAAGTATGTTTGATACATTATAAGCCAATACAACTTTGTCAACTTTCTCGTACACTTCCGGAACTATCTCATTTTCAAATGGTTCAAACAAACTGGAAGTAAGCAGCTTGTAAGGAAACAAGGTATCGTTGGCATAATAGCGCATGTTTCTGTCTTTTGGATAAAGAGTAAAGTCAATGAATACTGTCGGGAAGGTAGATTTTTTCTTAAATAGAAATAAATCTGCTTCATCCAGGCGCCATGACTGCAAGCCAAAACCGCTCCAGATAAAAGAAATGTTTTTCCCCCCGTAATTATTTTCTTTGCTTATGTTATATTCTGAATGACAGCTGGCTGAATAAAGACAGATATTATTTGAATAGCATGGCATTATTTCAACCGGAACACTAACTGAATTGATAAGAGCATTTAGACTCCCTGAGTTGAAACCACACTCTTTGTGCTTATTTGATGTTTTATATTGATCAAGAGCAGAATGCAGAGTAATACCAGCTAAAAGAGGTGAATGAAAAAGTACAGCCAGACCATCAATTTTCCCCGTGTACTTGTTTATCACTCTTTTAAGCTCGCTGTTATCTATGGTCAAATTGCTATGTCCCTTCTTTATCGAAGGGTCTATTTCATAATACAACCACTTTGAAAATATTCCCTGATCCTTCCCATCAGCTAAAACCTGTGAGGTATTGACAGATGAAGCAGGCAGATACACAGAGCTAAACCTTGTCTGGTTAGAAGTTCTGAAAAATTCTAATGCATATTCGTCAACATTTGTTATTAACAGCGATCTCTCATTCTTCTCAGGATAATCGATGACATTTGCATTGTGAAACAATAATCTTCTGTTATCAAATAATTGCAGAGCTGCCTGAATCGCATAATAATTAGCACTTGAAGAATTACCATAGAGAAATATCGTATTTGAAAAATCACTTAAGGTATGAATGAAAAAGCCTTGTGGTTTATCCTTAATTTCATCAAGCGGGAGTTGATCGGCATGTTTTTTAAACAGATTATTGTTTCCCAGGGAAAAAATAATCGAGGCATTTTCCTGTGTGGATAAATCACCTTCTTTTATAAGGTTTGGAATAGCTGCACTATCAACCCCTGCTATGTCAATTAAAAATTGTTTGATTCCTTTTTCAAATCTTTTTGCAGAATTTAGGGTGATCCTGTCAGGCGATGAAGGAATTAATATTGCCGGAAAACTCCCTTCATAATAAGGGCGATAATAAATAACAGATTCCAGAATAAACACCTTAATTGGTTGGGGCACAATCAAATCGCTTTTTGACAGAGTGCTATCAAAGTACGGAGATAAGCGCTCGAGAGTAGTGAAGTTCCATTTTGTATACTCAAAGCTTATATCATCAGCCCATAAATCTCCTGTACCCTTTAATCCAACAAAGATCCGCACAAATTTTGTATCGTCCTGCAGATCACCATCCGGAAAGGGGAAAATATGCGAGCGCCCAATAATATGCAACCAGCCTGTTGAGTCAATTTCATTAAAATTTGCAAAGGAATAGCCTTTGAATGAATTATCAATAGTAGTCTGGTAATGTACAGAATGATGCTCCCTGTTTATTTGAATTTTATTTCGATCGTAATATAGAATTCGTATATCGACAGCATCATGAATTTTTGTACCAAGTCTTGATTTTGGATTTTCAATATTTTTCAGGTTGAGATAAAGTGACAAAAGATAATTTCCGGGCAAAACCTTGATGTAGTCTGATAAAATTCCCTGCCCGATAGTTTCTGTTTCATCAGCATACTCACGATGAATATGAATACTGTGCAATCCGCTATGCACCTCATCAGGATTGTCCAGTACCGAATCGCACTCTGAATTGATCCAGGTCACAGATTCTCCGATTAACTCCCATCCATCGACCTTAGTAGATTGTGTCGTTGAATCAAGTTGTTTTATTTTTCCCAGCTCAAAAGAATTATTAAATACCAGGTTCTTATGATCGAATTTCTGTTTACGGGTTTTGTAATTGATTGATAAAGGATCAGTACTCGTCCATTTTTCAAACTCACTCGAATCTTCATCTGTTGGTACACAATTCTGAAAAAGAATTGGAACAATAACCAGAAAACTTAATTTGCCAAGAAGGATGAAGTTGAGTTTCATAGATTTCGGGTTTTCTACCATGAATATCAAAGCATGAAACGTCTATTCAATTTTTATTCAAAAATTACACAAAAAAGTATGAATAAAAATTAAATGGTAAGTTCCATCAGACCTTTTAAAATTAATTTTTATACTGATGAAACACTATGCTTTGATTACAATAATTCTAAGTTATATATATTTTATGAATAGATTTTCTTTTTTGCTGCAAGAAGTGTGTTATTTAACAGTGATACACGTGTCATGGGGCCTACTCCTCCAGGTACAGGTGTAATAAAACTGCACTTCGGTGCCACTTCGTCAAAAACCACATCTCCCTTAAGTTTGAATCCCGATTTTGTTTTATCAGAAGGTACACGGGTTGTGCCAACATCTATCACAACAGCTCCTTCTTTCACCATATCTTTTGTTACAAAACCGGGAGAGCCTAAGGCAGCTACCAAAATATCAGCACCTGCACATACTTCTTTTATATCTTTTGTTCTGCTGTGTACAACAGTAACAGTAGCATCAACGCCCTTTTGTGATAAGAGAACGCTCAACGGCCGTCCGACAATCTTGCTCCTTCCCATAATTACACAATTCTTACCCTTTGTCTGTATATTGTATCGTTTGAATAATTCCATGATTCCGAATGGTGTTGCAGAGACAAAGGAAGGCAAACCAATAACCATTCTTCCCACATTCACTGCATGAAAACCATCAACATCTTTTTTAGGGTCAATTGCTTCTATCACCTTTTGTTCTGAAATATGCTCCGGCAATGGCAATTGAACAATAAACCCGTCGAGATCTTCTTCATTGTTCAGTTCAATTATTCTTTTAAGAAGTTGATCTTCGGTAACATCATCTTCGCATCTGATCAGGGATGATTTAAAACCAACTTCTTCGCAGTCTTTCATTTTATAAGCCACATAGGTTTCGCTACCCCCATCGTGCCCCACTAAGATAGCAGCCAAATGCGGAATTCTGCCTCCACCAGCTTTAATTTGTTCAACTTCTTTTTTTATTTCCAGCTTTATGTTGCCGGCAATTTTTTTCCCATCAATTAGCTGCATTTTTATCGTAAATTAATTAAAAAATTATTTTCTAATACCTGGCATGCCACTCGTCATCCGGTTCATGTTTTTTCCTGCCTGCATCATTTTCATCATCTTTCTCGTTTCATCAAACTGCTTCAACAGCCTGTTTATTTCCTGAACATCGGTCCCGCTACCGGCAGCTATTCTTTTCTTGCGACTTCCATTGAGCAGGGCGGGATTTTCTCTTTCAACAGGTGTCATTGAAGATATGATAGCCTCTATACTTTTAAAGGCATCATCATCGATGTCAAGGTTTTTCATTGCCTTCCCAACCCCAGGAATCATTGAAGCAAGCTCTTTCACATTTCCCATTTTCTTTATCTGCTGTATTTGCTTAATAAAATCATTGAAGTTAAACTGGTTCTTGGCAATCTTCTTCTGAAGTTTTCTTACATCATCAACATCGAACTGTTCCTGTGCACGTTCAACAAGTGAAACAATATCGCCCATTCCCAATATCCGGTCAGCCATTCGTTCCGGATGAAAAAGCTCCATAGCCTCCATCTTCTCTCCAGCACTGATATACTTAATGGGCTTCTCTACTACCGATCTGATTGATAAGGCTGCTCCTCCTCTTGTATCACCATCCAGTTTTGTAAGAATGACCCCATCAAAATCTAATCGGTCATTAAATTCTTTGGCTGTATTAACTGCGTCCTGACCGGTCATTGAATCAACAACAAAAAGTGTTTCAGTAGGCTTGACATTCTTTTTTATCGATTCAATCTCTTTCATCATTTCCTCATCGATTGCCAAACGGCCTGCCGTATCAATGATAACAAGATCCTGACCATTCTTCCTGGCTTCTTTGACACCACCTGTTGATAGTTTGACAGGATTTTTACTTCCCTCTTCTGTATAAACAGGGACACCAATCTGCTCTCCAAGCACCTGTAACTGTTCAATAGCAGCAGGACGATAAACATCTCCGGCAACAAGCAAAGGACTTTTCCCCCGTTTAGTTTTCAGGTGACTGGCCAACTTACCGGCAAAAGTTGTTTTTCCTGATCCCTGAAGACCTGCAACCAATATAATGGCAGGATTGCCATTGATATTTATATCAACATTGCTACCTCCCATCAGCTTGGCCAGTTCGTCATGGACAATTTTAACCATCATCTGACTGGGTTTTACAGATGTGAGAATTTTTTGCCCCAGGGCTTTTTCCTTCACTATATCGGTAAATGATTTGGCTATTTTGTAATTAACATCAGCATCAAGCAAGGCCCGGCGCACCTCTTTGAGAGTTTCTGCAACATTAATCTCGGTTATTGTTCCCTGTCCTTTTAGAATTTTGAAAGAACGTTCAAGCCGCTCCGAAAGATTATCAAACATAGTATTAGATCATTTATCAGGTCGCAAAAATAAAGATTATCGACTAAAATCACATACGTTCCGGTACTTCAATTCCTAAAATTTTCATGGATTTTCTTATGATCATACCGATTATTAAAGAAAGGCTTAATCTGAAATATCGAATATCTTTATTTTCTTCCTTCAATATGGGATAGTCGTGATAAAACTGATTGTATTCTTTTGCCAGCTCATAGACATAATTTGCTACAAGTGCCGGATTGTAATTTCCTGCTGCCTCCTCGATAACCTCCGGATAATTGTGTGCTATTTTAAGAAGTGATTTCTCTTTGCTGTTAACAGGAATAGAAGTCGAATAGTTATTGGACAGTTCCAAACCCTGTTCCTGTGCTTTCCGGAATACAGAACGAATGCGTGCATGGGTGTATTGAATAAAAGGTCCGGTATTTCCGTTGAAATCGATGGATTCCTGTGGATTGAATGTCATGTTCTTAACAGGATCCACTTTAAGGATGAAGTACTTCAAAGCCCCTAATCCTATTATCTCGTATGTGTTTTCTTTTTCCTCATCTGTAAGTTCTTCAAGCTTACCTAATTCGTTTGCCATTAAGCGGGCTGTTACTATCATTTCATCAATCAGATCGTCGGCATCGACAACAGTTCCTTCACGCGATTTCATTTTCCCTTCAGGCAGTTCAACCATACCATAAGATAAATGATAGAGATCTTTCGCCCAGCTAAAGCCCAGCTTATCTAATATTAATGAAAGTACTTTAAAATGGTAATTTTGCTCATTTCCAACCACATAGATCATATTATCGAAATTAAAATCCTGCTGTCTTACCTGCGCTGTTCCTATGTCTTGTGTCATATACACTGACGTACCATCGGAGCGCAATAAAATCTTTTCATCCAATCCTTCCTTAGTAAGATCAACCCACACCGATTCATCAGATCGTTGTATGAAAACTCCCTTATCGAGACCACTTTTAACGATATCCCGGCCCACCGTATATGTATCCGATTCGTAATATATCTTGTCAAAATCGACCCCGAGGTTTTTATAAGTGATATCAAATCCTTCATATACCCATTGATTCATCTTCCTCCATAATTCTATGACCTCTTCATCTTTTGATTCCCATTTGCGAAGCATCTCCTGTGCCTCAACAATTAATGGAGCCTTTTTTATGGCATTATCTTCAGATTCTCCCTGCTCGATAAGCTGTTTTATCTGTTTTTT
>DAOUOU010000167.1 GCA_030626465.1 Bacteroidales bacterium | reverse complement strand
TTGTATTGTTTTCTTTAAGTATACTGCTTAAAGGTCAAACAAGTGTTAATATTTCAGACACATCTATTCTTGAAATGTATAAAGAATTGCGTGTTGCTGATGTTTCGGATGGTATGGATATGGTTGGTTTGCGCGACGCAGGATTGCTGGAACAGAATATAGAAGCTCTTTGGAAAGATATTGATGATTTCAACCATGTATTTAGAGGAATTGCTGTTACAGCAAGGTATGTTCCAACAAATAGGATTGTGAAAAATCCTATGAGTGAAGAGGAATTTAAAAAATGGGAAGGTGAGTGGTACAACACCATATCAGATGAACCCTTTACAGAATTACTGAAAAAGGGATCTGTAGTAGTTCTTGATGTACAGGGTGATGGCGATTGCGGTTCGGTTGGATCCTATAATTCCCTTGCTTGGGTGAGTAAAGGCGCTGTTGGAATAGTCTCGAACGGAGGAATAAGAGATACTGATGAGATCATTAAGCAGAAAATACCGGTTTATCTTGATATAAACAATCGAGGCAGGGGTATAAGACCCGGTCGTAATGAAATAGAATCGGTAAATAAGCCTGTTACAATTGGAGGCGTTTTGATTAATCCGGGTGATATTATAGTAGCCGATGGCGATGGCGTTATAGTTGTGCCCCGTAAATATGCGATTCAGGTAGCTAAGTATGCACAAGTAATTTTAGACAACGACAAAAATGGAAGAAGAAATCTATATCAGGAGTTAGGCATACCTTTGGATCATACAGTTGAATCAAAATAAGAAGTTACATATACTTAAATTTTAAAGGCAGAGTACCTGGATCTTTGTTATTTTATTTTTCGGGGAATTGTAAAATAAAAGCTTGATCCTTCCCCGGCAACACTTTGAACATGGATAGATCCACCATTTATTTCAACAAATTCTTTGCAAATAATCAGGCCAAGACCCGTACCGGATTCTCCTCTTGTGCCTTCAGTCGATTTTGATTTACTAATTTCAAATATTGTCTCAGTTTTATCTTTTTGAATTCCAACACCTGAATCTGTAACACTAATCACATTTTGTTTTGGTTCTTCCTTAACTTGAATTTTTATCTCTCCCTGATCAGTGAATTTAATTGCATTTGTGACAAGATTCCGGATTACAGTATAGATCATGTTCTTATCAGCATATACTTTTAGATCTTCAGGAATATCGGCAGTAAGTTGTAATCCCTTCTGAGCAACAGAATTATTGACCAGAGAGGTAATATTCTGGATCAGCTCGTGAATATGGAATTCCTCGGGTGTATATTTTAAATTTCCTGTTTGTGATCTTGCCCATTGCAACAAATTTTCAAGAAGCTTGTAAAGATTATTTGAAGATTGATGGATAATATTTATTAAATTCTGCTTTTTGCTATCATCCATTTTTTTATAACGGATCTTTAAAATTTCACAAAAACCAAGAATCGAAGTGAATGGATTTTTAAGATCATGTGCAATGATTGAGAAAAATTTATCTTTGGTAGCATTCAGGGTTTTAAGGGTATCGTTCGTCTTAGAAAGCTCTTCCGCCTGTGCTTTAAGCTCTTCTGCCTGTTCTTCAATTTGTTGTTGCCTTTCTTCCAGGTTTGTATTTGTCTCATTCATTTCCTTCGTCTGCAAATGAAGTAATCTATTCTTTTCTTCTACTTCCTTTGTCCTCTCGTTCACTCTCTTTTCTAACAGGTTCCTTTGTTTTTTTAATTGATACACCCTCAAATAATAGAAGCTTATTACAAAACTTAATACAATAAATAGCACTATCGCTTTAAACCAAATAGTCTGCCACCAGGGAGGCAAAATAACAATATCCAAAGACACTCCCGTTGTATTCCAGACGCCATCATTATTTGATCCAATTACTTTGAAACAATATTCATCAGGATCCAGATTTGTATAAGTTGCTTCTCTTCTATTGCCTGAATAAATCCATTCGCGATCGAAATTTTCCATCATGTAAGCAAATTGATTTTTATCTGGATTTGTAAAGTCCATGGCAGCAAAATGAAAAGATAATACCGATTGTTTATAGCTTAATACAATTTTTTCTGTTTCGGAAATATGCTGTTGCAAAGGAGAATCCTTCATACCAACTTCTACTGGTTTATTAAATATTAGAAAATCAGTGATGATGATGTTTGGTACACGAGTATTTGTTTTGATCTTTTCCGGCCATATGATAGTAAATCCTCTTGTTCCTCCAAGTAAAATTCTGCCATCCTTTAACAGATAAGCACTGTTATTCGTAAACTCATTGCCCTGTAATCCTTCATCCTTAGTGAAAATCCTTACAACCTTACTTAGTTCTGTATTAAATAGGCAAATCCCTTTATTCGTTGTAATCCATAATTTTCCGGTTTTGTCAAAAATCAAACCCCTAATAACATTATCAGGCAGGTTATCTTCAACAAAAAATCTTCTGAAAGTACCCGATTGTGGATGAAAGCGATTTAATCCGCTATGGGTGCCAATCCAGATTGTACTGTCATCCTCTATCAGAATATCATTAATAGAATTATGGCTGATGCTGGTTGTATCAGTCGGATCATTAATAAACGACGTGAAAGTTCCTTCATCCGGAGAAAAAATATTAAAGCCGATATTTGTTCCTATATACAATTTGCCCTGGGGACCATTTCGTATCACATTTATAAAATCTTGTGACAGATCGCTATTTGCAGTTGAATATTGAATGAATGATTCTTCTTTCTTATTAAACATGAGTATTCCATTTTGGAAGCTTCCAAGCCAAAGATTCCCATGTACATCCTCGGCCAGTGTAAAGATGTTATCGTCGGGTAAATCAGAATTTGATGTAGAATATGAAATAAAGGATCTGTTCCGGACATTAAACCTGCTTATTCCTCCTTCCCAGGTACTTATCCAGATATTATTTTTCTTATCTTCAATAATGGTGAGAATATTATTGCTGTTCAGATTGGAATTTTCGGTAGTAAATCTTGTAAATCTCAAAGTTTGTTGATCCATCAGGTTTAATCCTCCTCCGTCGGTTGTAATCCAGATGTTACCTTTGTGATCCTCAAGAAAATCAGTAACCAAATCATTGCTCAGGCTCATAGGTGCTCCGGGCAAATTTTGGAATGTTCTAATAGCATTGCTATTTATCCTTGCGAAATTTATACCTCCTGCATAGGTGCCAATCCAGTAATTTCCTACATTATCCCGGAAGATGGCATTAATGGATTCATGGTTCAGGCTTTTGGTATCATAGTCATCCTTGTGGTAATGCCAGAAATTATCGTTTTTCTGGTTGTAAATATTTAGTCCATGATTTTCTGTTCCAACCCAGAGAATTCCGTCGTTATCAATGTGAAGTGAAAGGATACGATTTGCCGAAATGCTGTTCTCATCGTCAGGTTCATTGGTGTATACTTGAAAATTAAGATCATCTATGTTCCTCAGACTTGTTCGGTATAATCCTTCACCATAACTTGCTATCCATAAATTTCCATTCTTATCTTCGATAAGCTCAGTCAATGCTGAGCTTGGAAGATTGTTATCCCTGTCCCTGTTATAGAGATATCGCCTGAAATTATCCGAATCCGGCACATACAAATTCAGTCCGTTCCATGTGCCTGCCCATAAACGTCCTTTGCTATCGATCAGAACAAATTCAATATTGTCATTACTTAAACTTTCCTCGTCAAATGGGTCATTCAAATACTGCACAATCCTGTTCTCTTTTCTGTCGAAAAAAATAAGTCCGTTATCTGTCCCGAGCCAAAGATTCTCAATGGTGTCCTCAGCAATACTTCTTACAGTATATTGCAATCCTTTCATAGGAGATGAGTCAAGCAAAAAATAATTAATGAATTGAGATTTCTTATGATTGAATAAACTTAAACCTCTGGTTGTCCCTATCATTAAATTTTGATCTTTATCCTCATGCAATACCCAAACATAATTATCAACAATGCTTGAAGAATCTGAGGAAATGTTGCGAAATATCTCGAATTTGTTCCCATTGTATCTGTTTAATCCATTATATGTACCGATCCAGATATAACCTTTATAGTCTTGAATAATGCTGGTAATTGTGGAAGATGAAAGACCATCATCAGGAGTGATATGAGTAAACTGAAGTTGAATCTTCTGCCCTTCGAGTGATAGGAAAGACATGAAAATCAAGAGTATAAAGAAATGAAATCGCATCAGAAGTCTCTTCCTCATTTAAAGTATGATCAGGTAATAAATAGTAAATTTCCGTTTGTCTTATAGAAAGTTAATGATTTTGTTTCAGAAAATAAAGACTACCCGGATCTTAGATTTATTTCTATGCTGTTAAACAAAAAAATAATTGTTAATTCCTTCGTATTTCAACAATAACTCTTGCTTGTCATGTCATCTGTGACACGTTAATCAGTATCGCCATTTTATAATCATGATGTCCGGGAAACAAGTATGTCAGGTACCTTATGTATAGTATAAAAGTTTTAAGCTCCCAATATAACTTCCAATACTCCTGAAAAGTAGTGATCATGTTTACTATTACACAGAAAAGATTAGCTGAATGTTGCCTTTAAGTGATTTCCAATCTCTCCAATAAGCCATGAAGGTGTTGAAGTAGCACCACAGATACCAATTTTTTTTGCCTTACTTAAATCTAACTTATCTAAATCATTGATCGATGTAATAAAAAATGATTTTTGATTATAGTCCTTGCAAACATCAAAGAGCATCTTACTATTAGAACTTGATTTGCCTCCCACAAATAGTAAAGTGTCGACAGTCTGACTGAATTTAGCCAGGTGGGGAACCCGGTTTGCAACCTGCACGCAAATTGAATCATATACAATAAAATCATTAATATCTCCGCCCGCTTTCAATACTTGTTCTAACATTTCATTTTGTATTTCAGCATATTGGACTGTATCCTTTGTAGTTTGTGCAAATAGAAAAATTGGCTTTGAATAATTCACTTTTGAAATGTCATCTACTGATTCAATAATGACGGCATCTTTAACCTGACCATATAAACCTATTATTTCAGGATGCTTCTTTCTTCCAAAAATAACGATCTGTGCCTGAGGATTTATTTGCTGCGCATTTTTGACCTTTTCCTGCAATTTCAATACTACAGGACATGTTGCATCAATCAACTGTATGTTATTATTTTGAGCATATTCATATGTTTCCGGCGGCTCTCCATGGGCACGTATTAATACTTTACAATCAGAAAGAGTAAAATATTTATCCCGGGTAATGAATTCAATACCTCTTTTACTTAATCGTTTTACTTCCTCGGTATTATGGACAATATCGCCGAGACAAAATAATTCACCTGTTCGAGATGCTTCTTTTTCTGCCATTGAAATCGCCCGCCTTACGCCAAAGCAAAAACCCGACCCTTTATCTATTATAATCTCCATCCCTTAAATGGTCATTAATCTCTTATCTGATAACAAATTTTTAAACCAAACCATTTGTTCATCGAAAGTCATATAGCTATTATCGAGAACCACAGCATCCCCGGCCTGGCGAAGAGGACTGATTTCCCGGTGTGAATCAATGTAATCACGCTCCCTAATATTTGATGTTATCTCTTCAATACTTGCCTGCAAACCCTTAGCTTTTAGTTCATCATATCGTCGTTTCGCTCTTATCTTCGCATCCGCTTTCATGAATATTTTAATTTCAGCATCTGGAAAAACCACCGTTCCAATATCTCTGCCATCCATCACAATCTCTTTTTTCTTCCCGATCTCCTTCTGTATTTTCACCAGCCTTTGACGAACTTTAGGAATTGTACTTATTTCGCTTACTATTGACGAAACAGCAATACTGCGAATCTCTTTTTCAACATTTTCATTATCCAGCAGGGTAATATTTTCTTCATTCTCTGCTTTAACAGAAATATTAATCTTCCTTAAGTCTTGAACTAACCTATCCTTAGCAATCTGCCCATCATTAATCAAATTATTACGAAGAGCGAATAATGCAACGGTACGATACATTGCTCCGCTATCGATATAAACATATCCTATTTCTTTTGCAATGAGTTTAGCAAAACTGCTTTTCCCGCAGGAAGAAT
>DAOUOU010000190.1 GCA_030626465.1 Bacteroidales bacterium | reverse complement strand
TTTATCAGTAAATATTTTCCCTTGTCAAGAAATACCGTAAAAAAAATATATTGCACTATATCAGTTGCTTAATCTAACCTGATTAATTCATAAATCCCAAAATCAGGGATGTTTCACCCCGATTTTTAATCTAAGATACGTCATCATCTCATCAACGGAGCAATTTCCTTGTAAAGTTTCATTTGATCCGGGTTCTTTTTCATGATCCTGGCTGAGTTTTTCATGAAAATCGACCATTCTTGTGATTTATGAGCATAGTTTTCTTGCACGACAGCTGTCGTTCTTATGTATATGTCAGTGATTCAGCGAGGTAGTCCAGGCTAGACTCTCATTATGGAAAACATCTCCAGGCAGTTTGTTTGGACAGCTTTTGTCGGACAGCACCTTGGGAGTTCTATCTTGATCTTGGTTTTCAACTCCTTAACCCATGCTGCGGTTTTGATGATCTTGTTCTGGATAGTTTTGAAAGTCGCATTGGCAAATTCAGTTCCCTGTAAGGTTTCCTTTTGAAAGGTATGCAGCAACACATAGGCCATTGAGTGAAGGAATAGCCGGAACTGGTTGGCGGCAAAACTATTGCACGAAGAACGGTCGGATTTGAGATACAGCTTATGCTCTTTTATCCTCAGTTCCATAGCACCCCGTGCACAGTAGCCTTTTTCATACAAATCCCTTGTTCTGAAATGAACCAGATCGGTAACAATGTAGCGGATATTGGTACCCATGTCGGAGACCTCGACTTTGACAACTACTTTCTGTGGCTTTGCCCAACTCCCGGCCTGGTACCAGAAAGAGTGGTAACGTTTTACAGGTTTGCCGTATTGCTTAAATTCCCTCTTTGCACTCTTGATGGTCACATCGGCCAGTTTATGCAGCTTACTGTTCCCGCTCAATCCGGTAATAAAGCTGGTATTGTACTCTCCCTCACACCACTCCATAAAATCGGCAGAGGCAAAATGGCTGTCGCCCCTGACAATGATCATCGTATTGGACCACTCCTCTCTGATATGACCAATGATCTTCTTCAACAGGGCAGCAACATCACTTTGCTTGTTCCTCCTGCCCGGTTTAAGAATGGTGGTGATCAGTTTGCCCGACAACCCTTCGTAGATATGAAGGGGCATATAGCAATAATCGTGATAATAATTGTTGAACAAACTCAGTTCCTGTTGACCATAGGTGTTGTTATTGGTATCATCACAATCTACGATGATCACTTCCGGCTCATCGGGATAGGATTCTATAAAGGTGTCAAGCAGTTGTTCGCCTATACGATACAGGTCTTTATAGCCAACGGAGTTTTCCAAACGGCTCATGGTAGGTTGGGATGCAAGTTCATGACCACTCTGAGGCAAACGCCCGGCACATGTTTTCAAGATCATATCATCACGAAGGTCATCGCAGTCGTTACCATCCTCGTAACCAGCTGCTATTTGAAATACCCGCTGGATAAGCATCTCTTTGATGGTATGGTCGATGTAGCGTTGATCCCTGTTGTCAGTAATACAAGCACTTATGCGATCAATGAGTCCTAACTGGTTCTCAACCTCCCGGAGTAATAACAGGCCACCGTCGCTGCTGATTTGGTCACCGGTGAAGGAAAGTTCAACTGGTTTTCCAGATACTGGAAAAAGATCGAGGTTTATCGGGGTGGTCTCAGAAATATTTTTTAACATTGTACAAAGGGGGTTTTGTTCTATACACCTTGAATTTACTGACTTTTCAGCAAGTTCAAGAAACAAATCCCCTTTATTTATGAATAATTCAGGTTAGAATAGTTTTTTATTTATTTAAAGTAATTATCAAATTGCATATTCTAGCAATTAATCTGTTGAATATGAAAACACTCATGAACTAAATTTGGGTATGAGACTTTGGTATTCCGGGATTTGAAGAAGAAGTTAACATGAACCTGCAAAATAAGTAACGTGTAATTCTCAATGAGAAAATTTCCCATCACTTCTGACGGGAATTTCATTTGATCTCAGATATACATTGAGCTTATATCGTTAAAATATTTGAAATGTAACATTATAGAAAATTCTACTAAATGAAATTTATAATGATTAATTAACGAATGGATGACCAGAATAAAAAAAATACTTGATCGGTTAGCAGGAAAAAATTGCAATGCTATCCTTATTACCAACCGGGAAAATATAACTTATCTCTCAAACTTCACAGGAGATTCCTCTCATCTGGTTGTTTCAGATAACGGATGTATGCTTATAACCGATGGAAGATATACAGAACAGGCAAAAATTGAATGTGATGCGAATATTCAAATATTTAAGTGGATTGATAACAATCGATACGGTGTTGAAACCTATAATTATGCCATTGATAAATTGAAAATAACCAGACTTGGCTTTGAATCAACAATACTTGCCTATTCGGATTTTATTAAGCTTTCGAAAGGACTGAAGAAAACCAGATTAATACCTGTTTCAGGAATAACTGAAGAACTGAGGCAGATAAAAGAAAAAAGTGAAATTGCAAATCTCAGGAAAGCATGCCGGATATCTGATAAAGCCCTGGAATTGACTTTGCCTGGCATAAAACCAGGAATGACTGAGATTGAAATAACCGCCTTGCTTGAGTATAAACTCAAAACAAACGGAGCAGATGATATTTCCTTTGCATCCATAGTCTTATCAGGTAAAAAAACCTCACTTCTGCATGGTAAGCCAGATGATACCAAAGTAGAACACGGCGATTTCCTTCTTTTCGATTTCGGAGCATTATTCAAAGGGTACCATGCCGATATCAGTCGAACAATTGTTGTTGGCAAAGCTTCCGGGAAACAGCGCAAACTGTTTAATATTGTTCAAAGTGCTCAGGAGAAGGCTGTAGATTGCATCAAAGAAGGTATTAAAGGAAATAAACCAGATGCCATTGTAAGAAATATAATTCCCGATGAGTTTATTGATTATTACTATCCCGGCCTGGGTCACGGAGTAGGTTTGGAAATCCATGAATTACCATTCATAAAAAAAGAAGCTGATTTCGTTTTTAGGAAAGGAATGATTGTTACTATTGAGCCGGGAATCTATATACCCGGATGGGGAGGATTAAGGATTGAAGATACCGTGTTGGTCAGAGACAATTCTTGTGAATCTCTTTCACAGTTCCCGCGGAATTTAATAGAGATCAGCTAGATTTTATTTCCGGAAGTGAAAAAATAAATCCCGGATATGAAAAGCAAACGCAAACATCCAAAGGGCCTGATGGTCTTATTTTACACTGAAATGTGGGAACGTTTCAGCTATTATGGAATGCGTGCCTTGTTAGTTTTGTACCTTACCACAGATCTTTTTCAGGGTGGATTCGGTCTCGATCGTACTACAGCCCTTAGGATCTATGCTGTTTTTGTGGGTTTGGTCTATCTCATGCCAATACCGGGGGGTTATCTGGCGGATAAATACCTCGGTCAGCGTAAAGCTGTATACATTGGAGCTTTCCTTATGGCCATCGGACAATTTTTTATGGCGTTTTCTGAATTTGGTGAAATGATCGTCCGGGAGAATTTCAGAAACATGGGACTGGGATTTATAATTATCGGGACAGGATTTTTTAAAGCAAATATCTCTACTATAGTTGGAGATCTTTTTACCGAGAATGATCCCCGTAAAGATTCAGCTTTCACAATTTTCTACATGGGCATCAACATCGGGGCACTTTTTGGGCCTTTTATTGCAGGATTTTTAGGACAGAGAATTGATTGGTTCTGGGGGTTTGGTGCAGCTGGTACAGGAATGATCATCAGCACTTTATGGTTTTATTCCCAGCGTGATAATTTAGGGGCTTCCGGCATGCCACCGGGGAGAAAAGCAATCGATGGAACCTATCACCTGAATGGAAAGGACAGATTTGACATATTTTACCATGTAGCAGGAAGTATGGCTCTTGTCTGGGGTGCTTATAAATTATGGTCAGGGATCTCTGAAAAATTCAGGTCACTCATTATTGGATCATTATTCCTGACAGGAGGTTTATTGCTCGCCTATATAATAATCAAAAACACTAAAGGAAAAGAATCGTGGAGCAAACTAAGCGTTATCCTGATCCTGCTATTCTTTAATGTTTTCTTCTGGTCGGGATACGAACAGGCAGGTGGTACATTCAACCTCTTTGCTCAGTACAATACTAACAGGGTAACAACTTTCGGAGAGTTTCCCGCATCATGGTTTCAATCTGTTCCAGCTCTGTACATTGTATTATTTGCTTCCTTATTTGCTGTCATCTGGATAAGATTGAATGCCATCGGAAAAGAACCAAATACACCGGTTAAATTTGGTTTGGGCCTCATCTTAATGAGCATAGGATTTATTATTATGAACAAAGCTGTGCAACATACCAATAACGAAAATCTTGTTTCACCTATGTGGTTGCTGGCAGTGTATTTCATGCATACGATGGGAGAACTTTGCCTGTCTCCGATCGGCCTCTCTATGGTGACAAAGCTGGCACCCCAAAAAATTGTTTCGGTAATGATGGGGGTATGGTTTGCCAGTATTGCGCTTGCCGGCTATCTTGCAGGCATCCTTGAAAATATATTACAGACTTATCTGCCCGGGATGCACCTTTTTGCCTTCCTGACCTTCACTTCACTTTTTGCAGGCGTTCTTTTATTGATTATATCCCCCATTCTAAATAAAATGATGAAAGGTGTTCATTAGCTATTCGAAAAAACAGGTATATCAGAAGCAACTAACCCAATCAGGATGTTTTACATGGGGCAGCATAAAACATCTCTTCCGAAGTTTACTCAATAAATTCAATACTATTTTTTCTTTTGAAAAATAAAACTCTAAATCTCTTGTCAATAACTTTCGAAAAAAATTATCTGATAAAAAAAGCTGTCCAACGGACAGCCTTCAAAAATAAGTTAAAGTGCCAGATCAGCGCCAGGTTTAAATTTCACTACCTTCTTAGCAGGTATTGTAATTTCTTTTCCGGTTTGAGGATTGCGACCCGTGCGTTTTGCTCTCTGGTTAACGCTGAACGAACCAAATCCTACAAGACCTACTCTTTCACCCTTTTTAAGACTGCTGCTGATAGATGAGATAATTGCATTTAAAGCTTTTTCGCTATCGGCTTTGGTTAAACCAGCGGAAGCGGCAATTGC
>DAOUOU010000154.1 GCA_030626465.1 Bacteroidales bacterium | reverse complement strand
TAAACCTGGAAACTTCATCTTTAGTATAATCCGGTTACTTTTATGCCTGGTTTAAAAACTAAAAAAAAACACCTGTATGTAACAAAGATAAAATAATATGAGTTTAATAGAATAGAAAATAATAAATGGCATAATTTTAGAAAGTAAACCAATAAAAAATAGCATCATGAGAACGAAACTATATTTTATAACGGTTGCTGCAACATTTTTTTTGTTTTTTTCCTGTAATTTATTGGAAGATGAATTAACAGGCTCTGTGGCAGAAAGGCTTGAAGGTCGATGGCAGTGTGATGAAACTGCTACCGAATTTAAAGCTGCACTTGATTTCTATGAAGTCAATATTTATATTCATCCAATTGATGATGATCAAATATTAATTGAAAATTTCTATGATTTAAGTACTTTAAGTAGCCCAATAGACGTTGTAGCCACCGTAGATGGAATGAATATCATAATACACGAACAGGATACCGATGATGGTTTTACAATTTACGGTAATGGTGTTGTAGCTTCCAACTATAATAAAATTAACTGGACATATTTCGCTAATGATGGTAGTGGAATATGGGATGAAGTAACAGCAATTTACACAAGGATAGAATGATTTTATCTTGACAATGCCTTCATTTTATCGTAAATTTTACGAGCAGAACCTCTAAACAGTATTTTGGAAAATTTTGTTCAAATTAAAAACTTACTGGTTCCGGTTGATTACTCGGAGTACAGTATTCTTGCCAGCCGATACGCCCTCAAAATTGCTCAAAAGGCTAATGCTGACATCAAGTTCTTTCATTCGTTTTATTCACCTGCTTACGATCTTATTGATCTTACAGGAAACAGAAATACCCAGATTAAACTACGGGAAGATGTTACGAATAAACTTATGGTTAGTGAAATTGAAAACATGCAGAATTTTCTTGATTCCCTGTCTGAGTACATTACCTCTGCAGGTTTATCATCAGACCAGATAAGTTATGAGATCAGGCCAGGTCTCGCCAAAGAAGAAATCCAGAAAATTGCAAATGAATTACAACCTGATTTTGTGTTAATGGGTACCAGAGGTAAAGACAAGAGGGAAAACTCAATTCTTGGAAGTATCACAGAAATTGCAATCAGGAAACTAAAATTTCCTGTTTTAGCTGTACCTGAAAATTACAGGTTTATTGGACTGAATAACCTTGATAGTATTGTTTACCTTACAGATTTTGACGAATCTGATTTCCTTAGCATCAGAAAACTAATGGGTTTTACTAATCTTCTGGGCCTTAAAATACATTGTTTGCATATTGGCAGTAAATCAGATAAATGGGAGAAGATTAGAATGGATGGATTGAAAGATTACTTTGAAAAATCATACCAGGAATCGAGAATAGAATGTGATATTCTAAATCCAAATGTTGATATACTGGACGCCATTGATAGTTACATTAAAGAAAAGGGTATTAACTTGATTTCGTTGACTTCAAGAAAAAGAAATGTATTTGAAAAAATATTTAAGCCCAGCTTAACAAAAAGGCTCTTTTACCACAGTAGTATTCCGTTATTGGTTTTTCATCCCTAGTGTACCAATTACTAACGATTCAGGTTAGCCTGCCAGAAAACATATGCATAAATAGCAAATCTTATGAACCTGGTTAGTGCCAACAGTATAAATTTTTTAAACGGATATCTGACTGACCCGATGAGCATGCTGACGCCTGAAAAGGGCAAAGGTGTCAAAGCCGCGATGAGAATTAAATACATGCCAAATGCCTGGAGTCTTTGATCAAGCTTTTTTAAAAACCTGATTTTAATAAACCTGAAAAAAAGTGACCTGTTCAGATAATGTCCAATAAAGTAACCCGATGTACCTGCTGCGTAAGATACAATGGAAAGCACTCCGACCAGAATCAGAAATTCGAACAGATTGTTATGTCTCAGAGCCCAGATAATAAATAATTCGGGAGGTATTATACCAATGACAACTTCAGAAATAAGGAATATGACCAGTATCAGAACTGTATTTCCAAAGATAGGTTCAAGCCATTTTAAATAATCTGTATCAAGATATTTCTGAGACAAAATATAAATCCCAACAAAGATGCCCAGCCAAATCAAGCCTTTAATACTATTTCTGATAACAAAATACGTCTTGGTATTCTTCATAGAAGCTCGCTCAGGTAGAGTTTAATTCATCAGATTCAATAAGGATTAATGCACAATCATATATTACTTCTATCCCATGTTCAGAACATATTTTATCCAATTCCGGATTTTCAGTGCCAGGATTAAACAATAGAACTCCTGGCTTAAGTTGTAAAATATAATCGTAATATTCAATTTGCTTTTCTTTGCTGATGTATAACAGTATAATATCGACATCCTCTATAGGAGCCCTTTCAGTATTTATTACTGCATTCCCAATCTGACCATTACGAATACCAACAGGTACAACATCGTACCCTCTCTCCAGTAAATTTTTAACTGCCTGATAAGAATAGCGAAGAGGATGAAGACTGGCTCCAATTACAACAACTTTGCCCATGATTATCTGCTTTTCTATAAAATTATGAAAAATCTTACGCCTGATGAACTTTTATGTGCATTACTTATCGAATATACCAACTGAAAAAACTACTATACAGATTGATAAAATTTGAAAGCAGGGATATTGGAACAGTAGAATAGTGGAATGTTGCTTTCCTGGGAGCGCTTTTGCTATGAATAAAGAAAGCTGTCGAAACACTTTCCATAAGAACTCTTTAGATACGGGTTGTACCAGTGGTTAGTGTTCCACTCATATGATAGTAAGATGTGATCATTCTTCTTCAATCAGCACAACAGCCTGAGCTGCTATTCCTTCTTCCCGACCTATAAAGCCAAGATTCTCTGTTGTTGTGGCTTTGATACTTATACAATTCGTATCCTGCTGAAGAACTTTTGAAAGTGATGCTTTCATCTCAGGAATGTAGTTTTTTAATTTTGGCCTTTGCAGCAAAACGGTCGAGTCGATATTGACTATCCTGTAATTTTTCTCTTCAAGCATTTTAACTACTTTGCGAAGTAATAGTTTACTATCAATATCTTTATACTCTTCAGAATTATCAGGAAAATGAGTCCCAATATCACCAAGATTTGCTGCTCCAAGCAAGGCATCGCATATTGCATGAATTAATACGTCACCATCAGAATGCGCAACTGCTCCCTTGTCGTTAGAAATTGATATTCCTCCCAGCACAAATTTCCGACCTGTTTTCAGCTGGTGGGTATCATAACCAAAACCAACGCGAAGGCCTTTCATGGTTCTTTATTCAAAAGTAAATCCCAGTGTAAAACGCATGGTATTTGCCAGTGGATTGTTTCTTCCTCCAACTGCTGGTATGAGATAGGAAAAGTCAAGAGAAAAAACATTGTATTTTAGTCCGATACCGGCTGTAAAATATTTTCGATTTCCTTTTTTCTGGGCCTCATGGAAATATCCTGCCCTTATGGCGAATTGATTGCGATACCAGTATTCTAAACCAACTGAATACATAATTTCCTGAAGTTCTTCTTCAAATCCACCGGGTGCATCGTAAAATGACTGTATCATTCCTTTGATCGTTCCAACATTATCATCTTTTCCGGCAATGATTGTATCTCCTGATCTAACCGGAGGAGTTGGTACCAGCAATTTATTAAGGTCAAGCGTAACTCCTATTGAGTTGTATTCATCAAGGTCAATGCTAAAACGCCCGCCTAATCTTAGATTTGTCGGTATGAATTCTTTTTTGTCCCCTTCCGAATAGGACATCTTTGTACCAATATTTGAAATATTCAACCCGAAAGCCCATACCGCATCCTTTTTACTGACTTCAAACGGACGTTGATAAAATATGCCATAGTCCGCTGCTACTGAAAATCCCGGGCTGTATACAATATTGTTAAGAGATCCTGTACCTCCGGCAATATCCGAGTAAATGAATCGGAAAACCAGACCCATACTGAAATACTCTGAAAACAACCTTGAATATCCTACATCAAACGCAAATTCATTTGGCCGGCCTGTTCCTGCATCTTCACCGGTTGTAGTTGTATAATTTATTGTACCAAGATTAAAATACCGCAGTCCGGCACTGATTGCCTGTCTTTCATCAAATTTGTAGTAACCTGAAAGATAAAGGAGGTTAATATCTGTTACACCCAGATTCTTAAGCCAGGGTGTATATGAAATGCCAATTCCTGTTTTTTGCTCCATAAAAACATATTTTGCGACATTCCAATGCTGTGAATTCAAATCAGGAGAGTTTGCAACACCAGCATCTCCCATAGCTCCTGACCTTGAATCGGGAGCGATAGTAAGAAACGGAACTGTGGTAAGTATTGCGTTCAGATCTTCTTGCCTGCCTAATACATCATCATCATTGTTCTGTGCTTTGGCAATATAGACCGTGATTAATGTCAAAACAAATATAAAAGCCTTTTTAATCATACTATGAAAATTTAATGTCCGCAAATATAGAAATTAATTATAAAACGTTGAATTTACCTTAATATTATTAGCTTTTGATTTATGTAAGAGGTACCCGCAGAAGTAGTTATCCTTAACCTGTAGGGATAAACACCAGCACCAAGCTTTGTCCCTGAATTGTTTCTTAAGTTCCACTCCAAAGGTACAGACACAAAACCGGATTCGTATAAAGTCCTGGAAATAGATGTGATCAGTCGACCTGAAAGATCATAAACCTCAAGCGTAATGTGGTGATCTTCGCCAGGAGAATTATGAGTATATTCAAACTGGGTATAATCATCAGCAGGATTCGGGTAATTGAGTACTTCGAATACCGAACCACCTGCTTCGACCACAAAGCATATATCTGCTTCCGATGAATTATTGAAAACATCCCATGCTTTCAAAGTAAGGTAGTGCCCGCCACTTTCCAGATCACTTAGCTGATAATACACTGTACCTGACTGATAATCATCAATTTCTGCCTGATAATAATCGTTCAGAATATAAGGATTTAAGTCATCATCGTCTAATATGGCAATGATATCATGGCCGATACCAACACCTGTTGTGTTGATCCCATTTATATCAAACAATCTGGAATACAAATAAGGGCTTCTGTTCGTAATTCCGCCATCTTCAAATCTTTCATCGTTCATGTACAATTCTATCTGGGGTCCATCATAGTCTAGTTCGGTTGTATTATCGGTGCCTCCAATCAACACTTCCCTTGTTTCACCGCGTGCATCAATTGCACCATTTTCAGCATAATAACTTATTTTGCCATTGCCAATTTTATAAGATATGTCCTTTGGAACAACAAAATCAAATGTAAACCGTCCGCTAGTAACTGTTGCTTTACCTTTATAGATCAAATTCTTTTGTTCGCGGTAATGGAAAGGTATAACTCCGTCATTACCTAAAGTACTTATCTCCACTGCTTTGTCATATACATGAGGATAAACAGCTCCATCGAAATCTTCGATGATTGTGCTGTCATCAAAAGCAACAAAACCAGAAACGGTCACTTTTCCAAATGCCTTCAAGGTATCTAATGCCGAAGAAACAGGATTGTAATTTATACTATCTGTAATAACCTTATATTCCGGAAACTTTAAGACCATGGCGGGATCTCCTAAAAGGGTGAAATTTAATTTATTGGTATCGTCATCACCCAGTTTGTTCTTGGCATCTTTTACTACATCTCCCATTCTGTTGGGATTACCATCTGCATCTTTCCCGAATAAAATACTGTAAACCTCGCGGGCCAGTTCATAATTCTGATTTGCATACACCACTCGTGTAGTTGTTAAGGATGCTACTCCACCACCCTCAGGATTTAAAATTACTTTTTCCCCTGCAGTTGTTCTGGGTGAAATATTGTTTACAGTCTGCATGCTTACCTCCATTGCAACATCATCAAACCGACTAAATTCACAGGTTGCAGTAATGAATAAGGGCAAATATTTTTTATTTCTCATCGAGACAATATCTTCCGCCATTAAAACTTTTTCACCGGTTATTCCATTTTCTCCTCCATGCCCGCAATAACTAAAGACCAGTGTGCCCTTATTAAAAGCATCCATCAACTCTTCTTTTGCTGCCGGGTAAGAGGGTCCGGTTGCTGAAACAACCTGAGGATAGGCATCAAGATATATTTTCTTCATCTCAAATCCGGGGTATTTTTTCTCAACCAGACTAGCCAGTGAATCTGCATCACGCATGTGAGCTATACCATCATAAGATGATCCGCTACCATCGTAACCGTCATCACCAAGAAAGCAAAGAGTTCTGCGCCAGTCGGTCATCTCCGACTGGTAATAATCCAATATCTTATCAACAACCTGTTCTGCTTCTGAGTCATCACCATTGAACAGCATTACAGGTAATCGTCCAATACCAATATCAATGTTACCTTTAGCTTCTCCCTCGTTATCATCCAGCAATCCAAAAAAATCATCAGTCACATATGATGCAACAGGATTTAAAGAATTTTTTGACTGATAGGTCAGAATATAATTTGTATTGCCTTCATAATTCATGTGATTGTTGTATGAACCATCCCCAAAAAGCAATACATATTTCAATCCGTTCTCTCCGGGATCTAATTTGTATTGATGCCTGAAAAAATCTCTCAGAGCAGAAACATCAGGAGTTCCTGAAGAAAATTCATTGTAAATTTTCTGAGGAGTAATCAACAGAACGCTTAACCCACTATTTTCACGGTGATAATCAGCTAACCTGTTTGCCTGTTCGTGAAATTCTTCCTCTGC
>DAOUOU010000178.1 GCA_030626465.1 Bacteroidales bacterium | reverse complement strand
GGGCTATGCAAAAACAGAAGAAGGAACCACATTCCCAGGTTCTAATGTGCGAGTTCAGAACCGAAAAACTGTGATGGTGAGCATAGGTAAAACGGTAGCAATGAGTTTGAGCACACAAACTCAATTTGTTATACAGCCTGGAAAGACAGGAAATGGTGGCTACAATTATGTAGTTAATGACAACCGCCTGGGGGTTGGCCTGAACCCAGGCTTTTTAAAAAATCAACATGAAAGACCAAAATATTAAACTCGACAAGGAACAGCAGAAACGATTCGACAATTTGAAACTAACAATTGAACTTGTGCCAAAGACTTGTTGGTGGAGCAATGTACGGAGTAATCTGAAACATTCCCAATGGGACAAATTGAGAAAAGGGGTGTATGAAACTGCTGACCACAAATGCGAAATCTGCGGTGGCATTGGGACAAAACATCCAGTGGAGTGTCACGAGATTTGGGACTATGACGACAAAAAAAGCATACAAACCTTGACAAAATTCATATCTATTTGTCCACTTTGTCATCAAGTCAAACATATTGGACTAACAAGAATTTTAGGACAAGAATACAGTGAAAGAGCTTACAAAAGGTTTCAAGATATCAATGGACTTTCAGACAGTGACACTAAATTATTTCACGACTACTTTTTGCAACAATGGAAACAAAGGAGTAAAAAACAATGGAAATTTGACATCTCTCTTTTGGAGCAACACAATATTGACATTGAAAAAACAAAGTTCACTGAAATTGACAGAAAGTTCTTTAAAATATAGGCGCATACCATTAGGCTAGGGTATGAATAATCAGTATAGCCAGGGGCGGGTAAATAGAAAAAACATTCCATGTACAGGAATGACAATGATCACTGACAAACTTACTACGCGGCCTTAGGTTTCTTAGAAACTGACTCCCGGCTGAAAGATGCCGGGGGTTTTTAAAGAAATCATCATTAAAATCTACTATATGAACGGGATAGAACTAATTGCTGATGAAAGAGAAAGACAACTCTATGAAAAGGGGTTTGATGCCAAACATGACAGCAAGCATTCAAATGCAGAATTAACTCATGCAGCTGTTTGTTATGCCATCAATCCGGCTATGAGAGAGGTATTATTTAATCATAAAATCCCTGAATTATGGCCTTTCGCAGATAAATTGTACAAACCTAATCCTCTCAACAGGGTTCGCGAACTACAGAAAGCAGGTGCTTTAATTGCTGCCGAAATTGATCGTTTGTTAATGGCAAAAAAAAAGGTATGAGCAAACTCACTGATTTAGCGGATCTATGGCTGGCTATGCGTGAAATTGGTGCATCCGGAAAAGAAGCTTATACAGTGCGTGATATAATCGACAAAGGAGCCATACACTTGGCAAACAATTTTCCAATACAATCAAATGAAATGGATGACCAGGCAATGTCTGAACTGGAAGATAAACTTGAAAAAACCCAGGCAGATCTTAACAACGAGAAGCGCGAAAACATTCGCCTGCTCGGAGAGCTCAGACGATTGAGAATAGATGTCGATAATCTGCATGAAGAAATGGAAAGACTCAAGGAACACTGGGATAATCCCAAGACCAAGCTCACCAAATTGAATAAGAAAATGAAAAGCATACTCAACCGCAGCCAGCAGTTGAAAACGGTTGAAGAAATTGATCTTGAGATAAAAAAACTGAATGAAATGTATTTGAAAACGAAATCATTCCGCTTTGAAAAGAAACGGGGGAAAGCACTTGAGGTAATGGACTATGGCAACGCTATATAAAAAAATAACTGTGGATGTGGATTACGATATCAAACCCGAGGACTTAAGAGCAACTTTACAATCTTTTAGGGAACAATTAAGCTTAGAGTTTCTCGATGATATCCTTAATAAGTTCACAAAGAACGTAAAAAACCTTTCTCCGGAATTGAATTTGATACTGAAAAAGCTATTAAACAAACACCTGACTCGTTTAGAATAATGGATCCCAAATATTACTGCTCCATATACAACGAAAACGAAAAGTTCATAAAGAATGAAAACGATTCCTGCGAGATCATCCAGAAGATGAATGGTGTATGGATGATCAAAAATTTTCCTTCCGAATATCCCGATGGTGATGAAAACCTGGTGGAGATCTCCGCACAGAAATACAATAAGATTAAAGAAAAAGCTGAGAAAAGTCATGAGTAAAGGAATAGCCTGGACAGATAAGGAAATACAATTTCTGCGTAAACATTTTCCGTCAAAAGGCAGTCGGTGGGTTAGTGAAAGATTAAAT
The DNA here is from genome assembly GCA_030626465.1 of Bacteroidales bacterium. Taxonomy (GTDB): domain Bacteria; phylum Bacteroidota; class Bacteroidia; order Bacteroidales; family UBA10428; genus UBA10428. Next base: position 3,164 of record DAOUOU010000178.1, on the reverse strand, counting down.
CGTACATGTGCTGCCGTTAAAACCAAGGCGGTAAAATTAAAAATCTTTAGATGCAATTATAATCTTACTGAATCACAGAAAAATTTCATCAAAGAAAATATCAATTTATTATCGTATAAAGCAATTTCCGAGCAGTTGAATATAGATATCAAAAAAGTCAAAAGATTTATCTATAAAAATCACCTGGTTGAAAATCCTTACACTGCATATACAAAAGAACAGGTTGATTTTCTTAAGTCTAATTACAAAACTACGAGTTATAAAGAAATGGGCAATAAAATAAACCGTTCACTCGATTCCGTTAAAGAAAAATGTAAGAGACTGGGGTTGAAAAGAAGCCATAACGACAGGAAAAGAATCCAAAAAAAATACACGTCCAAAACCTGGTTTAAAGGAGATCCTCCTAATACAAAATATGATGGTTGTATAACAATAAGAAAAGATTCGAAAGGAAATCGGTATAGTTGGATCAGGATAAGCAAAGACAAATGGAAAATGCTGCAGGTACATAACTGGGAGCAAAAATTCGGACCTGTTCCTGCAGATAAAATCATTGTTGCCAAGGACCATAATCAACTTAATTGTGACCCTGACAACTGGTTATTGATAGACAGAAAAGAGCATATGGACCGGAACCTGGGAAGAAGAGATCTGGATGATAAATATGTGATCCGGATGCTTGCAAATCATGATAAAAATTTGCAGGAGATCATTAAGGGATACCCTGATCTGATAGAAGTGAAAAGAAATCAATTAAAATTAAAAAGAGTAATAAATGGATTCAACTGACAGGTTATCGAGATTAATCCGCTCAACGGATGTATATCAATACCGGAATGATGAAATTCAATTCCTTGATTTCACTGAAAGGGATGGCATATTCTTACTATACATACTCCGGAATGGCATTGATGCTAAAATAGAAAAGGATACGCCGATAGCATTGGAAAATTTCCTGAATCAATGCAAGAAAATAGAATTTCATGAAACGGAAGAAGTAGGCCAGAAAATAGCGAACTCAGGAGTATTAATTCCTCAAATCAAAAAGGACGAATTTTTACCAGAGCTACTTTCCGAGAATAAAAGCACTTTTAAATCGGTTGGACAAATGCTTATGGATGATATTAAAAAAGTCAGGGACAATAAGGATTATGTTCCGCAGGCTAAACAAGCATCCAATTCCGCCCAGGCATTAATTAACCTGGTCAAAGTTCAACTTGATATAATACGACATGGTTAAAAATTAAATCACTTATTATGAAACTCAAAAAATTTGATTTAGAAAACACCAGGAGCTTACGAATGGAAATACCTCTTGTAAGGATCAATATTATTCTTGGCACTTTTGGATTTAATAAAAGTGCAGTTGAATTGTTGAAATTACAAAGTGGAGATAAATTGGATATTTTACAGGATCAAGAGAGAAGAAAAGACTGGTATATATCAAAAACTAATTCTAAAGATGGTTTTCCTATTCGTATACATACTAAATCTGAAGATTCAGAGCACCCTTCTTTCATTGTAGATAGTATATACATGACAAAATTAATTTTAAATAGTTTAAATCTCACTGATAAAAAATCAGTCGATTTTAAAATAAACACTTCTCCGGTTCACGAGAATGGAATGGAATTGTATGCTATCATCACTTCAAAACAATTTTGAAATGATAAGTTTTGCTAATAGAGCCGAGCAATATATCCGGAAGCTGATACGGATACGTACCAGGTTGCTTAAGGACGGATCCAGTAAAAAGGATCCCAAACAAATGGAAGCGATCTGTAGCTTTCTTACTGTTCATCTTAATGCCTGGGAATATTCAGACAAAACAATGGCTTTATTCATGATCCGGAATGCTAATCATATTGAGCAGATCATACCAGGAGAAGATGCTGTAAATTACTGGTCCCTGAAAAACGAATATGATTTATTGCAATACCAGGCAGTCCAAATCCTAAAATCAAATACCATTAAATCTAAACCTCAATATATTTTTTAAACCTTTTAACACTGTGACCCCGAAATGGCATACATTGATCAGCAGGATATCCTGGATAAGACCAACGGTGGACTTGATATTATTTTTTATTATTATCCGCAGAGTAAGGAAAGTCTCGAAGGCAAAAAAAAACAATTCAAAATACGCGAGGAGCGAACAGCATCTGCCAGTCTGCACAAGCTGAAAGACGGCAATTGGGTTGTTACGGATTTCGGTGGAGACCAGGTACCGTGTAACGGTATTAAAGTCTGCCAGCTGGAAGAAGATATCTCTTATAGAGAGGCCATTGTTTTGCTCGCCGGCAGGTACAATGTGGGAGGTATTTCTGCAGAGACACATAAGGCAGAATTCGAGAAGCGGCCGGCAGAGAAAAAAGAAAAGGAAGGTGATTATTATTTCGATGTAAAAAAGAAGATCCCTGAGCATGAGCTCCTGGTTCTCGGCCCGAAAGTTACACAGGAAGCATGCGATAAATATCATGTTCATTCCCTGAACAGTTTTACACAGATAAAAAACAGGGAAGCACTCACCTGGAAATCAACCGATGATTATCCTATTTACCTTATCGATTATACTGAATGGAAGAAGATCTACCAGCCAAAAAATCCCGACAAGCAATACCGTTTCAGATATGTAGGGGAAAAGCCCAAAGATTTTATTAATGGCTTGGGCCAGTTAATAGAAGTTAAAAAGAAACATGAAAAACAACAAACGGAAGAGTCCCGGGAAGAAGAAAGTGAAGAGAAGATAAAGAAATATCCGGATGCCATATGGTGCTCTGGCGACAGCGATGCTTTAAACCTGGCTTCATTGGACTATTACCCCTTGTGGGCAAATTCGGAAACAACCCTTCTGAAACCCAAAGATTACAAAACCATCATGCAGAATTGTGAAGTGTTGTATTGCATCCCGGATATTGACGAAACAGGAGTCAGATCTGCTATAAAGTTAGGCATGAAATACCTCGATATGCAAATTGTATGGCTTCCGGAAAAATTGAAACAGTACAAGGATATGCGTGGTAACCCGAGGAAAGATTTTAAAGATTATATTGAAATATGGCCAAGGAAAGAAGATCTGATTAAACTTTTGCGCGTGGCCAAACCCATGCGGTTTTGGGATGAAGAATACCATGAGAAAGGTATTAAATATCACTTCAATAACG
>DAOUOU010000071.1 GCA_030626465.1 Bacteroidales bacterium | reverse complement strand
TATTTATCTTCTCCTTTGTAAAAGGTTACAAACAGGCGGTCTTTCGATCCGAGCCTTATATTCACTTTTGTTGTAAAGTCATAAAAAAACAGATTCAGTAAATTCTCCTGTGAAGGTTTTAGGTACAGATCAAAGTAAGACCGGCGCAGCGATACAAAAAATGAGCTTGCACCTTTTTTAAAGGGACCTTCCACTGTTGCACGGGCTGAAATAAGTCCAATACTGCCTGAAACCGAAAACTTATTTTTATTCCCCTCAATGGTACGGATATCTATCACAGAAGAAAGCCGCCCTCCGTAATTCACCGGGAAATCTGCTTTGTAAACATCCACACTCTTTACTGCATCCGGAATGATAGGAGAAAAGATACCCAGCAAATGAGAGGGATTGTATATGGTTGCATCATCAAGAAGAATTAGATTTTGATCGAAATGTCCGCCGCGCACATGAAAATAGCTCGATCCATCCCCGTAAAAAGAAATACCCGGTTGAAATTCCAGGGTCTTTATTACATCCGACTCACCCAATAAAGAGGGTTGTTTTTTAACAAATGAAGGCAATAATGCAGCCTGTGAAGCATGCATCTTGAATATCACCTCCTCTTTCCGGAAAGAGGAAATTGTCACTTCTTCCAGTTTCTGAGGACTCGATTCCATTTTAAAATCAAACTTCGTGTTGCTTACCAGCTCAATACTTTGCTGCACTTCCTGGTAACCTATGTAGGCCACAATCAAAGTGTAACGCCCCGGAGGAAGTGTCATAGAAAAATACCCATACTTGTTCGTGATCGCACCCAGTTCAAGCTCACGAATGTATAGGGTCGCGCCAATTAAGATCTCAGCTGTTTTATTGTCTTTTATATAGCCATTCAGGGTAACTTTTTTTTCTTTCTGATCATTTTTTTGCTCTGCAAGAACAGGTCCTTTCTTTAGCACAATATACTCGTCCACAAGTTCGTACTTGACAGGAAGAGACGCAAAGCTTGCCTTAAGGACTTCATGCAAAGGAGTATTGATAAATGATACAGTCACCTTTTCATAGACGGGAATCTTCTTGGAACTGTATGAGAATTGCACATCCGCCAACTTTTCAAGATCAGATAAAACCTTTTCCAGTAATTCATTTTTGAAATCGACTGTGACTTTTACATCCAGTGGTGAATTTTGCGCTGTTACAGGACCAGAAAGGAACAGCAAACACATCAGGAAATAAAAGGTTATTCGATATGATTTTCGGGAAGACATGTTTTTTCGGCTCAGCAACCCTCGCCGGAAATAATGATTTCGTTTTTCTCTTCCCTGATTTCCAAATCAAGAGTTGATTCAAGGATCTTCAGTACTGTTTGAAGATCTTCGTTTTCAAAACTTGTTGTGAGAGTGCAGGCATTAAGACCAGGATTTTCTAATATGATATTCTTATGATAGACATTACTGAGAGTTTTGGCAATGCCTGCCAGACTGTCATTTTCGAAAACGATGGACCTTGTTTTCCAGGATATGTAATTGCGATCGGCATTGGGATATTTCTTAACTACACCTAATTGTTTGTCAAACTCAGCTCTTTCCCCACCCGTGGCAACTACATGCTTTTGCTTGATTGCTCTGTCGTACAGGCTTATTTTCCCTTCTGATACCGTTACTTCAATTGCATCCATTTTCTTGTAAGCTTTAACATTAAAAGAAGTGCCTAATACCTTAACTTCAGCCTCACGTACCTGTATTATAAAGGGGAGATCAGGATTTTTTTCTACCTCAAAATATGCTTCTCCCTGCAGACTTAACGATCTGTTCTCTTCACCGTAATTCTTTTTGTTATACGAGAATTTTGACCCGGCATTCAGTGTGACCCTGCTTCCGTCGGGCAACTTAATCTCCCGGGTTTCAGCCATACTTGTTCTGACAGAAACCTTTGAACCATATCTAATTCCGACAATGGTTATTCCAAATGCAATAATAAGGGCTGCCGCAACGCGAATAAATGTCCTTAAAAAGATCGATACCCCACCTCTTTGAACAGGAGAAATCTTTTCCTGGTGAACCTTCCATTCATTATCAATATTTATTTCCTGCCGCAAATCAGTCTTATCAATAGCCTCCCAGGCTTTATGAAATTCCTCCAGTTCCTTACGGTTGTTCTCAGAAGCAGCAAGCCACTTTTTTACAAGAATATTTTCTTCAGGACTGGATTCGCCTGCCAGATACCTTGTCAGTAAGTTGATGTCAATATATTCGCTATTCTTTTCCATACCTTTGTCAGTACTATCACACATAATATGTAGGATACCCTGATATCACCATAAGTTTTTCAATAAAACAAACAATAGTATTTGTATATAATCTTTCAGATGATCACGTAATGTTTTCAGTGCTTTCGACATTTGAGTCTCTACGGTTTTTACCGAGATATTCAAATGTGCGGCTATCTCCTGGTATTTCTTGCCTTCAAATCTGTTCAGCACAAATACTTCTTTGCAACGTTCAGGTAATGAATTGATCACCTGCCAGATTTTACTTTCCAGCTCTGCTGCTTCAATATTGTCTGTATGCTGCGAGAAATCAGAATAGTTGTGTACATCACTTATATCCACATCCGATCTGAATTTTTTATTGTCACGGATGAAATTCATACAACGATTGTAAACAGAGGTGAAAAGGTATGATTTAGCTGGTTTATCAAAATCAAACTCATCTCTTTTTTCCCAGATATTAATAAAGACATTATGTACTATCTCTTTACATGTATCCAGATCGGGAATATACTTTTGTGCAAAATAGCTTAGCGAAGAAAAATACGTACGAAACAATTCTTCATATTTTGAATCAATATTAGTTTGAATTGCTGCTGTCAAAATTCCTTTTCGATGGATATGAATAGTGAAAGTAGTAATAAAAACTTTGAGCTTCAAAGGCAAATATTCACATAATTGCTTGGCTGATAATAAGATTTTGCTGAACTTAAATTATAGAAAAATATAATGTTCATTCAAAACAACTTACAAATATGAAAAATACATGTAAAAATTTTGGAATCCTCCTTCTGGTTTGTAGTCTTATTGTTTCATGTGCAGGCAATCCGGATGCAAAAAAAGAAGAGAAAAAAGTTAAAAAACTATCATTGGATGCTAAAGCCAAAAATACTTTTAAAAATACTACAGTTGTTTTCACAGGTGCTATGGTGATAGCCTTCAGCGATGTATTCAGGGGGCAGGCTGAGGCATTTACAGATGCATTCAATTCTGAATTGGATGAAGAAGGCATTAAAAATCTGGATGAACAAATAGCCGGATTTGGAGAAGAGGTTATCCAGCCACTGGATGAAATGATTATGCAAATGGATCAGGCTTTCGATGAAATGGCAAAAGAAAATATTAATGTATACGAGAAAATGTTTCTGCACGATCTGATGAAAGAAGGTGTGGCAATAACAGAAAAATATGAATTGCCGAATGGGTTCAGACCATTATCCCAGGATCTTACTCAGGAGGAAATCAAAAGATATATTGTTAAAGTAAGCACAGACGGTCAGAACACAGAAGATCCTGTTATTAAAACCTATATTGAATTGTTTGAATGGTTTCAGAAGGTTGGAGAGGAGTTCAATGCCGATCCCGAAATTCAGTCATTTATGCGAAGTATGCAAAAATAACCAGAAAGATAAACCACAAAACAAAGCCGCCTGAACTAAAACTTTATCAGACGGCTTTTTGGATTGTATTTCCCGTATTATTATTTTGCCTGAAGAGTAATGGAAGCTTCTTCAAGTCCTTCGGAAGTGGCACTGAGGGTAATCTTACCCGGTTTCCCATTTGATTGGAGTATAGCAAGACATTTCCCGTTGAAGGCTTCCCGATAGTTTACCTTAAATGGCTCATGACTTGTCTGAGAACCATTGTCTACACCCGCAATAAAAGCATTCCCGTCTATTTCAAAATTCACCAGATTACCAGCATCAGGTACAAGATTTCCGTCAGCATCAAGTATGTCAATTGTTATAAATGACAGGTCTTTTCCATCAGCCTTGATTGTTCTCCGATCGACCGAGAGCGCTATTTCAGCAGGTTCTCCTGCCGTATGAATGGTTTGAGTAAGTACTTCTTTGCCATTTGTCCGACCAATAGCTTTAAGAGTTCCCGGTGCATATACAAGACGCCATACTGCATGCAGATCTTCTCCTTCTTTTTTCTTTATTCCCTGTGACTCAGCATTTAAAAATAACTCAACTTCATCACAATTAAAGTACGACCAGACATCAACAGTGTCCCCATTATTCCAGTTCCAATGAGGAAATATATGGAGCACAGGTTCATCAGTCCATTCGCTCTTATACAAGTAGTAGGTATCTTTTGGAAAACCCGCAAGATCGATAATTCCGAAATAAGAACTGCGTGAAGGCCATCCGTAAGGTGTAGGCTCCCCAAGATAATCAAAGCCGGTCCATATGTACATCCCCGAAAGAAAATCATATTTCTTAATGATTTTCCATACCACTTCCTGTGTGGATCCCCAGGGTGCGCTAACATGATCGTAAGCTGAGACAGTATTGTCGGGATTACCCTCGGTAAAAGGTATATCCCATCGATATGGCCACCGTCTGATGCTATCGGATGGCATATCATAATGTCCTCTGGTAGCAAGAGATGAAGCTGTTTCCGTTGCAATGAATTTCTCTTCCGGAAATAATTTTGGAAAATTCTCGTATTCATGATGGGCATAGTTGTACCCTATGAGATCCACTACCATAGGTTTTGTCAGATTATTGAAAGATCCGGGAGGATTGTTTGCCGTAATGATCGGTCTTGTGCTATCAATGGACTTTGCATAATGGTATAAATCCTGAATCATTTGAATGCCTGTGGTATCCCATTGTTCCAGAATTTCATTTCCAATACTCCAGATAAATATACTCGGATGGTTCCTGTCACGTAACATAAAATCTGTCAAATCCTTAATGTGCCAGTCGTCCCAGAAACGAGCATAATCGTATTTCGTCTTTTTCTTTTTCCACATATCAAAAGCTTCGTCCATGACAATAAATCCCATTTTATCGCACAGATCAAGTAATTCAGGGGCAGGTGGATTGTGGGATGTACGAATACCATTACACCCCATTCCCTTAAGAATTTCAAGTTGCCTTTCCAGAGCGCGGGTATTTACTGCTGCACCCAAACATCCCAGGTCGTGATGATTGCATACTCCTTTTATTTTCACATGCTTCCCATTGAGCAAAAATCCCTGATCAATGTCAAATTCAAAATATCGAATTCCGAAGTTCGTGCAATACATATCGTTTACCTTGTTATTGTATTCTACCTGCGAAACAGTTTTATACACACTGGGATTTTCAAGTGACCATAACTCAGGATTATGTATCATTATATCCTGCTCGAAGGTGAAAACAGAGTTAGCTGCAATAGTATTTTCCAATACATCAGAAGCAACCTTATTATCAGATTTATCATAAATAAAGGTTTTTAAAGTCACAGATTGCTCCTCGTATGTAGTATTGCGTATATTAGTTTGTACCAAAATCCTTGCTGAATCTTCACTTACTTCAGGGGTGGTAACATAGGTTCCCCAATGATCGACATGAATATTATTTGTTTTTACCAGCCAGACATTCCTGTATATTCCCGAACCGGAATACCATCTCGAATTAGGTTGCATAGAATTATCAACCTTTACAGCAAGAATGTTTATGGAGTCTCCATAGTTGAGATAAGGCGTCAGGTCATATCGAAATGATATATACCCACTTGGTCGATTGCCAAGAAAATGACCATTGATCCATACTTTGCTATCCATGTAGATGCCATCAAAATCGATAAAAACCAGCTTTTTTTTCTCGTCTTCTAATAGTTTAAATGATTTACGATACCATCCTATTCCACCGGGCAAAGCTCCTCCGCCAGGAGTAGCAGGATGCTCACTACTAAACTCTCCCTCTATACTCCAGTCGTGGGGCAGATTTAAAACACGCCACGAAGTATCGATGAAATCAGTTATATAAGCTTGTTCAATATCTCCAAGATGAAATTTCCAACCATCACAAAAGTCAGAAGTAATACGGTTTTCCTGCTTTGAACAGGAACTAATCATAACTATGATTGTAACCAGTATTGATCCGGTGATAATTTTGAGCTTATTCATAATCATTTGATTGTATTTATATTCAAATTTATTCGTTCCTTAGTAATTTCTATTAATTCTTTGTTAAACAATTAGGGGTAAATTGTTATTCTCTTAATCCTATTCAAAACAAACTTAATAACATGCCAGATCGAATTTCCTTAAGATATGCTGAAATCAACGATTATGAAATAGTCTACAGATGGTTGTTTTTTTCTGACTTCTCAGTATATTTAAACCGGCAACAGGGTATTTCAATTGAAATATACAGGTAAAAGCTACGGGTCACAAGCTATATCGTTTCTTGCAGAAAAAGTATTTGAGGATGGATACAACAAAATTATCATCCGTCCGGCAAAAAACAACATCCGGGCAATTAAATCCTATGAAAAGGCCGGCTTTAAAAACGCTTCACTTATACTTGAAGACTATTATAAACCTGGTTTTATTGAGCAGTATGGGGCCGGAGATAGTGGAGAAGGAAATGATGTTTTTATGGTGTTAGAATAATGAAACTAGCGAATTTAGATTGATGAAATGCCTATTCCTCAAGTGACAGCAAAGTATTTTGATTCGATAACTTTATCAGTGAGAATATAACTTAAGCCTCTTTTAAGATAAAAAATTGGGCAGTTGTAAAATTTTAGTTTTAATTTTATATAAACCTTGTACTAATAATTCATTAAGAACATGACAGTTCCCCTAAACGACAAAACTGGCGAAACTCCTAAAACTAAAGAAGAAGGTAACACAGAAATTTCAAAGAATACGCCGAAAAAACCCTCAGCTTCAAAACCAGCCTCCAAAGCTCCAGGTTCAACACAAAGAAGAACAACAACGCGAAGAAAAAGAACGACACAAAGAAGAGGTAAAAGTACTTCTTCCAGCTCCAAGCAGACTACAAGAAAAGTAATACCAAGATCAACCGGAAGCAAATCTACCACACGATCAGGAACACCCGCAGGAAAAACTTCAACTACCAGAAGGACAGCAAGGAGAACAAGCAGTGTTAAAGTTAAACCTGATAAGGCTCCGGTAAGGAAGACTGTTGCTCCTTCCCCTTCTAAATCCACAATCTCTTCAACTTCTGAAAAAGAGAAAGAAAAGACTCCAGAAACGAAAGTTGTTGCCTCTTCTCAAGATACTTCAAGTATTACTCCAAAAAAAGATACAAAGAAGAAACCTGCCCCAAAGAATAAGCAAAAAGCAAAAAAATCTGTTAAGACAATGGCTAAAAAGAAAAGAATAATTAGTTCCATTAAGAAAAAAGTCAAAAAATCTCAAAATAAGGTTGACGTACTGGAAAAAAAGATCAAAAAGACAAAAAAGAAAAAGGGTGGCAAAAAGAAGGTAAAAGGCATAAAGGGAAAATTATCCAAAGCAGTTAAAAACCTTAAAGTCAATAAACGAAAAGCTAAAAAGATAAGGAAGAAGTTAAAATAAAAACAATCAGGCTTTTTCTATTCATTAAAAATAACTTTAGAATCCTTCTCTGTTAGTTGTATACAAAGCCTTATTGAAAGGATCTTTATTTAGGAGGTACAACAGTACCTCTTTTTTTGATCCGTTAATGCTTAGATGTTCATATAGCCATACAAGTAGAGCTGTATAAAAACACCGAAAAGACTATATTTGTCGAAGCAAAACAAATCAGATGTCAGCAAAATCAAACCTTCAGGATATTCTGCATTCATTCTTAAAGAAGAATATCCTTATAATAGGTGATGTGATGGTGGATGAATACTTATGGGGAAGTGTAAGTCGTATATCGCCCGAAGCCCCTGTTCCTATCGTATCCTGCACCGATCGTGAGTATCGTATGGGCGGAGCTGCAAACGTGGCAATCAATATCAAATCACTGGGAGCGAAACCGGTAATGTGTTCTGTTATTGGAAGCGATGAAGCAGGAATAATTTATAAAAAGTTACTGCAGAAACGTGCTATGACAGATGAGGGAATTATTGTATCAAAAAGCCGGAAAACCACAGCAAAAACCCGGGTAATAGGCAATCATCAGCATCTTTTGAGAGTTGACGATGAGATCACTTCCTTTCTCGATAAGGAACTTGAATCTCAGCTTCTGGAAAAGATTATTCATATTATGAATACACAGGCAATCGATGCTTTGATCTTTCAGGATTACGACAAGGGAGTTATTACACCCGGTATTATTGAAAGTGTCGTTCAGATCGCTAACAAAAAAGGAATTCCTACCCTGGTCGATCCGAAAAGAAGAAGCTTTCTTTCTTACAGGCATGTAACTTTTTTTAAGCCTAATTTTAAGGAACTTACTGAGGGATTGAATGTAGTGTTGAGCAAAACAGATCCGGAGGGTATTTTCAAAGCAGTACAGCAATTGCACCGTAACAATCATATTGCCAATGTAATGGTTACCCTGTCTGAGAAAGGTGTATTTGTAAGCGATGGCTCAAAATACAGAATCATACCTGCCGAAGAGCGCGATATTGCAGATGTATCGGGTGCAGGAGATACTGTCATAGGTGTAACTGCATTGGGCACAGCCAGTGGACTGAACGCTTTTCAGACGGCAGCATTGGCAAACCTGGCCGGCGGACTGGTATGTGAAAAGGTTGGGGTAATTCCAATAACGCCTGAAACATTTCTAAAGGAAAATCTCAAAATCATTGGAAGTTAATCAACTTTTTATTGTATAGAAAGCGCATCAATGCATAGTCCTCCATATTCCCTGGTGGTCAACTGTAAGGCATAGGTTCCTGCATTAATGGTGGTTCCCGTATTGGTTGTAAGTGTTTTCCATTTTTCGCCTGTTGGTTCAAATGACAGGACTATCTCATGCATAATAATATTATCTGTTGTGAGTATCCGGACTTCAACAGGAATGGCTTTAGTTGTTGAATTCCTGTATTTAAATCCTATGGCATATTTACTGGCAAGACCAACTGAGAATTTCCATTCGATACTACTTTTCGCTGTGCTTATTATTTCTAAATATCCGCGATCATTTTTTACCTCTTTCCTGAAAACACAACCTTTAAACACAGCATCCTCAGCCTCGTAAATCACTGTTTGTCTCTGGTCAACAGGTGCTTCAAGCGATGAAGCCGGCACTATAAATACAGAATACATAGGCGCAATTTTTTCTTTGCTGTTGATGCTTCCCAATAAAACAGTGTCATTTCGCGCTAAACGTTTATTGTACAGATCAAAGACAGAATTTGCTTCATTATCTGTTTCAAGTGTCAAAGAGGATCTGGTAAAATCTGTTAACCACACCGGGATTTCATTTATCGATCGGCTGATGGCAATAAAGACATCCGCGTTTTCACGGATAACAAAGGACGCCAGGTATTCATCAGACCTGTTTGTATGAACAGGTGTTTTAATCCAGTCAGCCCCATAGAGTACGGAAGGAATATCTTTAAATCGTGCTTCACTGTTACTATACTGCTTATTGCCGATATCCAGCCACGATTCAACCGACCACTTTTCTTTGCCTCCTGTATCACATACAGTGAAATCTTTTATATTCAATGTTGAGGGAGGTGCAGGTTCCAGAGTATTATCCAGACTGGCAATAGCAATGGCAGAAATAATCGCCTGTCCTGAGGCAGTACCCGGAAAGTGAACGGACAAATTACCACCTCTGGCATGAGCTATAAACTCTTTTTTCAATGCCTCATCGTGTCCCGCTTCACTCCATATATCAAAATCTTTGATGATAACTTCATCATTTACAGCCACATTAAAAAGTCGCCACCCTCTGCAATCCATGCCACCACCCGTTCCATACCACGGTTCAATAAAATACAATTCTACCAGATACTCCCCGTCGGGGACCGGGAAATAAAAGGATAGCTGTTCCCGGCCAAAACGGAAGGTCTGAAACAACTTCCAGTCTCTCGTACTACCTATCGGATCAAAAGTTCTTCTCTGGCTTCCATAAAAGGCGGGAAGTCCTTCAAAATTGCCGGTCCAGGATTTACTTCCCCAGTTGTTACCGGATATTTGATGCCTGTCAGCTATCCACAGATTTCCATTTTCATCGGTATAGTTATTTCCTCCGCAATTCAGTCTGTAGAGGTACTTGTAGTTGCTTTTCTCTTTGGTAAGTGATCTGGAATTAGTAGTCAATTCCGAAAAGTGCGGTGCAACCGGAAGATGGTTAAGAACAATACAATCTTCGGCAACTGGTTTCCCTTTGATATACCCCCTGGCATAAAGCAGGTTGTATTTTATTTCAGCTTTCTCCCACACAAAAGGTACTCCAGTGCCCATGTCCTTTCTCTTTCCCAACGATACAGAGTTAAGATCATTGAATAGTTCAACCTCATCACAATTTGAGTATACAACAATGTTGTTTTTTATGCCAGTCTGCCACCATCTGTTTGGCCAGGTATGCGATACAATGTATACCATGGGCTCCGATTCTTTTGGGGTATAATTTGCCCGATACATATAAAAGATATCCAGCGGCTCACCCCAGGAAGTGAACAGTCCTTTGTAGTTCACCGGACCTATGCGGTCCATATCACGCAATCCTTCCCCGCTTTGTATACGGCCCGGATTATCATGAGAGCAAAGCAACCAGGTGAACTGACCACAGCACTTATCTTTTACCGATTCTGCCTGACGTACTTTCATTTCCATCAATTGTGTCATACGGTTCTCACTTAGGATGCCTTGCTGAACAAAAGGTCCTTCGCTATGCAGGTCGATGCTTCTCCAGGCACCATACTCTCCATTAAGCAACTGGTATGAAATCTCTTCGGCATAATTCTCCGGATCACCTCCATAGGTTCCTGACCAGTTTTGAATAACGTTCCAGTCAGTTCCTGTGCCTCCATTACATGTGGTAACAAGGCGCTGTGATGATGTTGTGGGATCAAGCTCACGAATGATCTCCACACATTCTTGAGCAAAATCGGTTGGCAATGTACTCTCGTTCTGTAAACCCCACATGATCACCGAAGGACTGTTCCTCCTTTCTTTGACCCAATCGTGAAGCAATTGCTTAAAATTTTCCCGGAATTCAGGATTATCAAACCAGATATGTGCCGACATCTGCGGCCACCAGAGAATTCCCAGAGAATCCAGAAGTTCTTTATAGCGAAGGCTGTGAGGTTGATGAGCATCACGGAAGGCATTAAAACCAGCTGCGCGTACCTGCATAACACGTGTATGTATCTGCTTGTCGCTAAATGCATGGCTGTTACCAAACATGTGTTCATATTCACCTATACCATTAATAAAAACCGGTTCCCCGTTTAGTAAGAACTGGTTCGAAGTATCATTCCGGTAAACAGGCCAGCTGATCGAGCGTATTCCACATTTCGTTTTTTTCTCATCGATTAACCTGCCCTTTTCCAGAATTTTAGAATGAAGGGTATACAAGTAAGGATCTTCGATCGACCAAAGAATGGGATCCTTAATCTCCATGGATTCTTCACTGATTATAGCCGTTTCACCCGGATGAATCTCAGTCTCTGTGATGGTTTCAGCTACTTTTTTCCTCTTCCTGTTATAAAGACTGCTAACAATAAAAATTGATTTGCTTCGTTTGCTATAATTCTTTATTTCGGTACGAATGCTTATCTGTGCTACTTGGTTGGAGACAGTAGTATCATTCCATATATGAACGCCGAATGGTTCAATACGGATTTTATCCGTAACAATCAGATGCACAGGCCTGAAAATACCCATAGGCTGTGAACCCTCTGAAAATCCCCATTCATCGGAACAACCTCCACATACCCACGGCAAATCTCTAATACCAGATGGATGATCGGCTCTTACGGCAAGCAAATTTGGGCGATCTGATCTGATGATGTTCGTAACATCAATGGTGAAAGATGTCCTGCCTCCGGCATGAGTACCAACCTTCCTGCCATTTACCCATACTGTGGCATATGAGCCCACCCCTTCAAACCATAAGAAATAGCATTTCCCCTTATCAAAAGATTCCAGCGTGAAATACTTTCTATACCAGGCATATCCATGTCTGTTCCCGTGTATTAAACGTCTATACCCTTCGTACTTATCCCAATTATGAGGTACCGTAATACTGTTCCAATGTGCATCATCATAGTCCGGTTGTTCAAATCCTTCAAACGCATGTTGGTTTGAATCATCAGCAACTGTAAGCCAATCCGAATTCAATAATAGATCCTGCCGTACAGAATCATCCAACCTGTTGCAGGAAAGAGCAAGAAAACAGAAAAGAATAAGGTGTATTACAAT
>DAOUOU010000007.1 GCA_030626465.1 Bacteroidales bacterium | reverse complement strand
TGAATCTCGACGAACCGGTAACGGTAAGTTCATCCACTTATCCGGCGCCACAGGTCATAACCTTAAGAATATCACATTAAAATTCCCTTTAGGCATGTTTATTTGCATCACAGGAGTTTCCGGAAGCGGAAAATCATCCCTGATCAATGAAACATTATATCCTGCACTGAGTAAGCATTTCTACAGGTCAAACAAAGAGACTCTGCCTTATTCTTCAATTGCTGGCTTAGAGAACATAGATAAAGTAATTGATGTTGATCAGTCACCAATTGGTCGTACACCACGTTCAAATCCGGCTACATATACAGGTGTTTTCTCTGATATTCGAAGCTTATTTGCCCTGACCACAGAAGCCAGAATAAGAGCCTATAAGCCGGGAAGATTCTCATTCAATGTGAAAGGAGGACGATGCGAAACCTGCCAGGGTGCCGGCCTACAGACCATCGAGATGAACTTTTTACCAGATGTATACATTGAATGTAGAGAGTGCTCAGGGAAACGCTACAATCGTGAAACCCTTGAAGTTAAATACAAAGGGCAAAATATAAATGAAGTACTTGAAATGACTATCAATCAGGCATACGAATTTTTTAAAAATATACCCAAGATCCATAAAAAACTAGAAGCATTGAAAAAAGTTGGGTTAGGGTATATTACCCTTGGACAACCATCAACTACACTTTCAGGTGGCGAATCACAAAGAATAAAATTAGCTGCAGAACTTGCGAAAAAAGACACTGGAAAAACATTGTACATACTTGATGAACCTACTACAGGCTTACATTTTGAAGATATCCGCGTTCTTCTTTGTGTTCTGCAACATCTGGTCAATCGTGGAAATACCGTAATGATAATTGAGCATAACCTGGATGTAATTAAAGTAGCCGATTATATTATTGATCTGGGCAGAGAAGGTGGACAGGAAGGAGGATACATACTCTGTGAAGGAACTCCTGAAGAAATTCTCAACTGTAAATCGAGTTATACGGCACAGTTTCTCAGGAAAGAGATAATCACCTGAGTTGAATTGTTAATTCTTATAACTCCGGAGATTCGAAATTCGTTATATCTTTATCCGTTTGGAATAAAAAATTAGCAAATACATGTAAGATTATGTCGAATAGTGAAGATAAGATCAAGAGGGCATTCAAAAAGAAAAACTGGAATGAGATAAAAACTTATGATAGTTGGAAGATTTTCAAAATAATATCGGAGTTTGTTGAAGGTTTTGAAAAGCTGGCCAGAATTGGTCCATGCGTTTCAATATTTGGTAGTGCCCGAACAGAACCAGGAACCAAATACTATATACTTGCCGAAGAGACCGCATTTCAATTAACCCAGCATGGTTATGGCGTGATCACGGGAGGCGGTCCGGGTATCATGGAAGCAGGAAATTTGGGAGCGAAACGAGGCAAAGGCCGATCGGTAGGGATCAATATCGATTTACCATTTGAACAGGAGCCAAATCTGTTTATAGATTCTGACAAGCTTATCACATTCGATCACTTTTTTATCCGAAAAGTAATGTTTATGAAATATGCACAGGGATTTATTATATTGCCTGGAGGCTTCGGTACATTTGACGAACTTTTTGAAGCTCTGACATTGATCCAGACAGAAAAGATTGGTCGATTCCCTATTATTATGGCAGGAAAAGAATATTGGGAAGGACTGGTAAAATGGATCAAAGAGGTAATGCTCGCGGGTGAAAAAAATATTTCACCAGAAGACCTGGATTTATTTCGGGTAGTAGATACTGCTGAAGAAGCTGTTAATACCATAAACCAGTTTTATTCCAAGTACATGCTTAGTCCAAACTTCTAAATATTCATACAGTCTGTATTTTTTGGCACAAAGTATATAGAACCAATATCCTTGAAAAAGAAATTAACAGCATTAATGTATTGTTTGTCAATAATTTAGCTTAATTTTACAGGCAATAAGTAATTATCAGTACTTTGCACTTGATTGCCATTATCTATAAATTTATAGCTTACATGTAAATAATACATATGTCTGATGTATAGAGTTATTGTGCTAATCATAAATCTGATTACCGCCCTTTCGATTGGTTCAATATTCCAGTCGTCAGTTGTCCTCAATATCCAGGTGCCCGATGAAGTGGTGGCAGGAACAGAATTTGAGGTGCAGGTCAATATTCAGAAAGGTAATCTGGAAAGTTTTTCACGACTTCAGCAAACTTTACCGGCAGGGTTATCTGCATCTTCATATGTCTCATCAAATGCCGACTTTACTTTTGAGGAGAAAAAAGTTCGAATGATTTGGCTTCGTATGCCAAGCAAAAATGAATTTTCCGTTGTGTATAAGATTAAAGTTGATGAACGCCTTAAAGGAAGCTTTGATATCAAAGGCAAGTTTTCATATATCGACGAGAACGAACGAAAATCGGTAAGCATAGAAAGTCAACCTATAACGATTCTTCCCTCTCCAAACATCGATCCGGCCCTGATTGTTGATATTAATGATTTCGAGCAACAAGTAATACCTTATATCCCTCCCGCAACTGCCGAGCCCCAGATGGCTTGCATCAGGCAAAAACCATATACTGAACCATCCGGTAATGGTTTTATAGTGAAAATTCTGGTTAATAAAGAATCAAAACAGAAGTTTGCAAAAATAGAAGAAACAATTCCTACAGGCTATCAGGCAGTAAATATTGATCCCAGGGAAGCAATTTTTACCTTCAGAGCTAATACTGCAAAATTTCTATGGATGAACCTTCCTCCCGAACCTTATTTTACCGTGGCTTATAAGCTCATTCCTGCTTCACAGTCAACCCCTCCGCCACAGTTAAAAGGCAAGTTCTCTTATCTTGAAGGAGAAAAGACAATGAGCATTGATATTAAACAAACAGAGAGAGACCTGGCTTCATTGGATCCTGCCGAAATTAATGATCTTATCTTCTCATTATCAATGCCTGCTCTGGCTCAGTCTGTTCAGCAAACCTCCACTATAGTAACTACGTCATCTCAAAAGACTATTGAAACGGGGTCGAAAACCGGAACAAGTAAAAGTCAGTTAAAAGAAATCAAATCCAATTTATCTTATCTGCTCGAGCCTGAAGAAGGAGTGTATTATCGTGTTCAGCTTGCAGCAGGACACAAATCAGTTAATATAGCCAGGTATTTTAGGAAGTTCAATCTCGATAAGGAAGTTCGAAAAGAATTGCATGAAGGCTGGCATAAATATTCCATTGGCTCATTCAGTGTATATAAGGAAGCTCGCGATTACAGGATTCATGTATGGAATACAACTATAATTGATGATGCCTTTGTTTCGGCATATAATAATGGGGTACGAATCACAGTGCAGGAGGCCCTGATGATTGGCAATCAAATGTGGTACAAATAGAACCTTTTAAATGTTCTGCGTATAATAAAATGACAAAAAAGAATTTATGATAAGTCTTAGAAGAATAGTATTTGTTTTTGTCATCCTTGTAATTCCCCGGTTTTTATTTTCTCAGGGCAACATAGAAGATCTTCTATATACCGAAGTTGATAACCTCAATCCGGTTTACAAACCTATTGTTGGTTTTGGTATTGGTGCCTTTAATTTTTTCGGAGATGTTCGCGATCCAAAACAAAATCCTTTGAATGGTACCCTCGGTTACAAAGTAAATATTTCAACATTTGTAGACAATAAGCATTACATCCGTGCTAATTTCTTTTTCATGTATGGAGCTCTCTCGGGCAATGAACGTTCTTATCTGGACCTGAACAGGAATTTGAATTTTCGTTCAGAGATATTGGCCTTCGGAGTTAATTTGAACTACGACTTTGATAATTTCTATAAAAAATACCGCAGGGTACATCCATTTATTTCTGCCGGGTTCGAAATTTTAACTTTTAATTCAAAGATTGACAGTTTTGCAAGCATTGAAGGTGCTCAATACAGGTATAATTATTGGCGTGACGGCACTATTCGTAATCTTCCTATGTTGCCTTCCAGTTTAGAAGATCCTAACCTGAGAATTCTTCAACGAGATTACAAATATGAGACCGACCTGAGGCAATACGATTGGGGACTTGGAGAGTATCCCCAGTATGCCTTTGCCATCCCGATAGACGTTGGACTTGATTTCTGGATAAGTGACAGGGTGTTGTTCCGCATAGGAACATCCTATCACTTTACATTCACTGACGTGATTGATCATGTTAGTTCAAAAAATGACCCTGATCTTGGCGTTGTTGGAGATAAAAGATTCGATGATTTCATGTACACCTATTTTTCAATTCACCTCGACTTATTCTCAAGCAAAAAAACCCTGGCAGTACAGAGATTATTTGCCGACATTGAGCTCGATCTTACACTTATTGGTGATAGTGATAATGACGGTTATATGGACGGCTGGGATCAATGTCCGGATACTCCGTTTGCTGTGGATACAGATACCATAGGGTGCCCTCTTGACGATGATTATGATGGTATACCCAATTATCTCGATGACGAACCCCTTTCCCGCTACGGTGCCCATGTTGATGAACGGGGAGTAGAAATCTCAGAAGATGATCTGATAAGCTTACTCGATATGACAGCTGCTGTGCCGCGTGAAGACGTGGAGCTCTACCTGAGAACACCTTCCTCGTACAGCAGGTACGAAGGTGTAACTTATGAGGAAATACCTGAAAAATTCACGAAGGTAGATTCAGATGGTGACGGTTACATTTCATTTGATGAGATCCTGGATGAAATCGATAGCTTCTTTGATTTTGACTCAGAATTGAATTCCGATGACATTTACGAGTTGAATAACTTCTTCTTCTCTCAGTAAGCTGTTACCTACAACTTCCTTAACCTCTCATATTGTCGTTGCGTATCGCGCCTTTTTATATCTTCGCGCTTATCGTATTCTTTTTTACCACGGACCAGAGCAATGTTCAGCTTTGCATATCCTGTATCGGCAATAAAGAGCCTCGTTGCCACTATGGTATATCCCCTCTCCCTTGTTTTCCTTTCGAGCTTTTTTAGTTCCGATGCATTAAGTAACAGTTTGCGGTCCCAGACAGGATCATGATTGGCATAACCACGATTGGCATATTCGGCAATATGCATATTGCGCACCCATAGCTCCCTGTTTTTAAAAGAGCAAAAAGTATCTGCAATACTGGCCTTCCCCATTCGCAGACTCTTTATTTCCGTGCCTGTCAAAACAATACCAGCGGTATATTTCTCAATAAACTCATAATCGCGAGAAGCTTTCTTGTTTCGTATGTCAATTTTATTGCTCATTCTCCCAGGATATGTTTCGCGAAATGCAAAGTAAAAGTAAATTTGCGGAATAGCAATATGCAATTACAATTGGTTCAGCTGAATAAAAAATACAATCTGATTGTCGTTTTAGGTCCAACGGCTACGGGCAAAACACAATTCGCATCCAATCTTGCCTATCGTGTACAAGGTGAAATAATCAGTGCCGATTCAAGACAGATCTACCGGAAAATGAATTTGGGCACAGGAAAGGACTATGAAGATTATCAGGTAGCTGGTACCCAAGTGCCTTATCATTTGATAGATATTCATGATCCTGGATACAAATACAACGTGTTTGAATATCAGATGGATTTTTTAAAAGCTTTTGCCACCATAACCAAACAAGAAAAATTCCCTATTCTTTGCGGAGGCACAGGTTTGTACATTGAAGCGGTTACAAAAGGATACAAGTTGATAGCCGTACCAGTCAACAAAAATCTGAGAAGAAAACTGGAAAACAAAAGCTTGCCTGAATTGGAACAAATCCTTGCCGGTTATAAAAAATTGCATAACAAAACCGATACCGACACAATTAAAAGAGCCATAAGAGCTATTGAAATTGAAGAATATTATACCAGTAATCCGGAACTTACACTTGACTATCCTGAAATAAACCCTGTTTTTCTTGGCATAAAGATCGATCGGGAAACAAGAAGAGAAAGAATAACAAAACGCATGTATAACAGATTAAAAGGCGGGATGATTGAAGAAGTAAAAAGTTTGATAGATGAAGGATTAAAGCCTGAAACACTCATTTACTACGGATTGGAATACAAATTCATCACGCTATACCTGACAGGGAAACTGAATTATGACAGGATGGTTGAAAAGCTTAATGTTGCCATTCATCAGTATGCCAAGCGACAAATGACATGGTTCAGAAAAATGGAACGCGAAGGTGTGCAGATTCATTGGATTGATGGCCTTTGGACAATGGAAGAAAAAGTCAAAAAAACCATTAGTCTGATAAAGTCTAAATAATTTTATAATTCTTATATTCCATTAGCCGTATTCCTGCGAATTTCTCAATAAATCGTCTGAATTTATCTTTCCCCGAAAAGGAATTCCTGGAAATATCATAATCAAATTTCCAGTTCTTCTGCTTGATCCTTTGTTCCATGACTTTAGGATGAGTGTCATTAAAAAGGGCAAGAGCATCAACATCTGAATAATTGAACTCACTGGCTTTCAGTACATTTTTATCTATCCAGTGATCATCGTGCCAGTACTTGTTAAAATTCAACTGCTTATTTTGCATTGCCCTGGGATCTTTCACCCAACCATAGTGATATATGCAGGCATCAATATACTTTACATGTAGTTTCTTGTTAGTTCCTTTCCTGAAACCCTGGGCATCACGGTAAGAATATATGCTCTTTTTATTACGTATAACACGTATTTCACGTCGGTACCAGCGATATGACTCACCAATGTAATCATATGATCCATAAAAATGCCGGTAGTTAAATAGCAAACCATCAACCCTTTGATCATCTTTGTATGTTTCCATAGCCTTTATGACAGTATCCAGGTATTTCTCATGAACTACTTCATCACCCTGAATATAAAAACACCAATCGGTATCATTTTCTATGGCATGAAATGCTTTATTTGTTTCATCGGCCAGAACTCCTCCCCCTTCCCGCAAGCTATCGTCCCAGACTGTTTCAATTATTTTTATTTTCTTCTTATCAATGTTCTGAATGAGATCAAGGGTATTATCATCTGAATTACCAACAGCCACTACAAAATCGTTGCATAGGGGAAGAATAGAATTTATGGACTCCACAATAGGATAATCAAACTTAATTGCATTTCTTATGAAGGTAAAGCCTGTGACTTTCATTTATAATTATAATTTTCAATAATGGTGCAACAAAAATAGAAAAACATTATTATTAAATGGATCAAATTAAAGCACAACAGGTTCTGAAAAAAGATACAGGAAATTTGCCAGTTCTGAACAATAAAAAAAGGGATTTAAAAGTAATGATTACACCCAACTTATGGTTTCATAAAAATAATATACTGTTCTAAAATGATATAATTAGTTATTTCGCGGATCAGGCTGCTATATATTCAAAGATTTCTTGAATAACATCGGCATGAGTTGTGCCAAAATTTTCTTTCAACCAGTTATGTAACATAATAATCTCGTAAGATTTTAACCATTTGAATGATTTTACTATTTCTTTGCGAAAAAGCTCCTTATCGTAACTCAACTGTTCAAGGATTATTTTTTGATGATCTAGCATTGTTGTATAGAATTTAGTGGCATTCTAAATTAAAAAATCATTACTCTGAATGAAAACTTTTAATGATGATATTACTCATCTCAAAGTTCAATCAACCGATACAATATAAACACTCTCCTGTTTTAATAACTAATTATTCGATGAATTGTTTTCTTTTCTTGACTAAAACCTTTGTTTTTAACATTTATTTATATTTTGGGAATCATCAAACGCCAAAAATTGCTGATGTAAATCCACCACTTTCCCGTGCTAAAATGAAATATGATAAACATCTTGCTATACCTAAAGGTTGGAAATTAGAACATAATCAATTATTAATGCAACATCCAGATCATTTATTCCAGTCTTTTTCAGATATTTGCTGTCACCCTGGAAAGCATCCCGAAACCAAATTTCATCATTCCCTGACAAACGAATTGATTGTTTGTAGGATTCGAGCGCTTTATTCATTTGTCCTGCCGCCCAGTAACAATGCCCAATATTCAGGTAATCGCTTTTAAGGGCTTTACTATTGATGATTTTCTGAAAATATTTTATAGCAATATCATACTTGCCTTGTATAAATGAACACCATCCTATGGGCCTGTATACTTTTACATTGTCGGGTTTCTCATATTCCACACGATAATAGTATTTCAAGGCTTCTTCATAATTTTCATTATCTATATGCAATTGTCCGAGATATGCAAGGTTGCCAAGATCATTTGGCTCAGCGTTCAGTATCTGACTGTAGTAATCAATAGCTTTCGGAATATCACCGGTCTTCCTGTAACAATAACCCAGCTTTTTCTGCAACCACAATTTGTCTTTATCAAACAGTTCAGCTTGCTTATACAATTCTATGGCTTGTTCATAATTTGTCATCTGTTGATAGCAAAAACCCATTTTTTCAAGTAATTCAAAAGAGCTCCCCTTGTTATTCAACCAGTTAAAAAGTTGCACCGCCTCTAAATATTTATCGGTTGCAAAATAAAACTCCGCTATATTTCTGATGATCTTTTTATCTTCGTAAATAATTTTAAAAACCGCTGATTGTAAAATATCCGCTTCATATTTAAATACATCATCAAATTCGCTGCGATCAGGATAAAGTTTGAAAAACCTATACAAATCCTGTAAGTACTGCGTGTTTACAATTTTATTCTTCGATTCGACATTAAGTTTGAATTCATCTTCAATCATTTCATTCATAGCCTTCAATTCCATATTGAACAATTCAAGCATCATCTTCCGTTGCTCAACAGGCATGTGTTGTATATTTAAACAAAATGAATATTTGTCTGAGTTGCACATTACCGTTGATTGTTCAAAACCTTCAACAAATTCAGGGATATCAATTTGTTCATCTATTCCTTCAAAAGCATTACTAACTACTTCGTTATCGCCTTTGAAAGGAATAAACCAATTGGCCATTTCTTTAAAAAAATCAAAATGCTTGAGATTGGCAAATGCTCCCATAAATACATCGGCTCCTTCTATTTGCATTTTTGAGAACTGTTCGAGTTTTTGGTATACATCCGGAGCATCCTTAAAAAAATTTTCCCATTCGGGATTTTTATCTTCAAAGCCTTGTTTCTCCAAGAGATCTTTAAGATTCAACTTATCCTCTAATTCCGAACGTATTTTCATGACTTCCGGGACTATTTCTTCCTGAATTTTCTTCGTGATTTTTTCAGTATCACTGGCTCGAATAAACTGAATTAAAACAGCTGAAAACCTTTCCTGCAGGAGCAAATCATCAGGAATAGATTTCAGGCGATCCATGACATCTTTGTATAAAGGTATTCTTGTCTGATAAACCAGTAAACAAAGAAAGATTCCTATAATCGCTCTTTGTCGTATCCTGAAATCCTCGCATGACGTCAGATCAAAAAGAAGATAAATTTTTTCTCTGTCAAAATGACGCAACTGAGACAAAGTAAGAGCACTAACCATTAATGATTTAACACTCCAGTCTATTTCACTGTTAGCGATAATTTGTTCGAATAATTCTTTTTCCAAATTCTTATACCTGTTCTTTAACCAGTAATAATAGAAAAGCGCTCTGACTCTCTTGGCTTTCTCCTGGTTAATATTGATCTGTTTGGAATCAATATCATCGCTCTTATCTAACTTATCTAAAGAAAGGGATTTCGTAAGATTTCTGATCATACTTTTTGAATCAGAAGCAACTTCATTTTCTATAGATCTGGTTTGTTCAAGAAATGCTTTTCTTTTGAACAGATTATTGCCTGTTATCCATAGATCATCAATGTCATCTGTAAGTTCATAAAGTGATTGTTGTAATTTATTATGGATAATCGCCCGTTCCGGATCAGGAGCCATCTCAAAGGAATACTTAAGCATATTCTGGTAGGTATCCAGAATAGAATTGAACCTGTTATGTATATCAGATGAGCTAACATAAGTCTTTAATTCATCCAGAATATCCAAAGCATCACGTAAACGATCTTCAATAATAGCTTGGAATACATCTTTTCTCTTCTTTTTCAATTCAAAATATGTCATCTGGAAATTAAAATTGATTATGCATACCCAATCAAAAACCCTGCTAAAACTATTTGACTAATTTTTTGTCAGGTTTTCTAAATGTAAGATTATGTAAAAATTACCTGGCAATGACTAATACCAGGTATAGCAGACTTATACCAACTACTAAGGCAATAACTTGCTGAAGTGATCTTATAGTTGTTTTTTCAGCATGTAGTTCAGGAATAAGATCGGCAGCAGCAAGGTATATAAATCCTCCTGATGCAAAAGGAAGCACAGCTTTTGATAGAATTTCAGCTGTCTGGCCAAAGAGCAATACAAAAAGTGCTCCAACAAAGGCCATGCATGCGGAAAGAAAATTAAATAATAATGCTTTTCGCGTGGAATAACCTGCATGTGTGAGAATCCCGAAATCACCAATTTCCTGTGGCAATTCATGCAACAGAACTGTTAAAGTTGTAACAATACCAATTTCAGTACTATAGAAGTAGGCAGCCCCAAGCAGCAGGCCATCAAGAAAATTATGAAAAATATCAGCGATAAGATTAATAGGTCCAAAGGGCTTTATCTTGTGATCAGAGATTCCTGAAGTATGGTCGTGATGCCAGTGAAGAAACCTCTCAAGTATAAAAAAAACATAAAACCTGTAAGTATGACTAAGGAGGCTAATTGGGAATTTTCATAGGATTCAAAGGTTTCAGGCAGTAAATGGAAAAATGCTCCTCCCAGAAAGCCTCCTGTCGCTAATCCAACAAGAATTAACTGTATGTGTTTTAGCTTTTCCTTTTTAAATGAGAGAAAAAAAACACCTGTGAGTGAGAGTAAACTTACAAGCGCAACACTTAATAAAGTATTTGCCCAGATATTCATAATGTAATTGCAGGAATTTTGGTGCAAATATAGGATTTAATCTGCGAGAAGGCCAGGCGACTCATCCATTACCATTGTTTCTTTTGCTTTGGCATACTTATCCATCCTTCCTGCATCATTAAAGATGAATAGTCATTAATTCCATTTTACACGAATTAATCTCCTTTTGAATCGTTTTCGAGGGGCGAACTGTTATTCAATAATATATAAGATATAAAGGTCTTTTAATAATATTTACTATTTTTAATCCTTCAAATAAAACGGGTAGTTAAGATGGAAATCATCGAGCATTTGGCAGAAAAATTGGAAGGCTGGTTTAGGAAGGTTGGAAAAGCAGCTATTGCGCTCTCAGGCGGGATCGATTCAACCTTGGTTGCATATGTCGCCCGACAACAACTTGGAAAAGAAAATGTTGTTGCAATTATTTCTGCTTCGGCAAGTGTGAAGCAAAGAGAGTTGGAAGCTGCCAGAGATTTTTGTCAAAAATTCGATATTACGCTTAAAGAAATTGATGCTCGGGAAATTGATGTTTTTGACTACCGTAAGAATCCAATAAACAGATGTTTTTATTGCAAAACGTCTCTATACAAGGAGATGGAAAAATTGATTGCTGATAAATATCCGGGATATCCGGTTCTTAATGGAAATAATTATAGCGATTTTGGCGACTTTCGTCCCGGTCTGCAGGCAGCCGAAGAATATAAAGTATACAGTCCCCTTGCCGAATGCAAATTTATAAAAGAAGATATCAGGAATGTCGCCAGATATTACAATCTTCCTAACTGGAATAAGCCAGCCAGTCCGTGTCTTAGCAGCAGGTTCCCTTATGGTGAGGAAATCTCTGTCGACAAACTGAAAATGATAGAAAAAGCAGAAGACATCCTTAATGATTTTGGTTTCGATGATGTTCGGGTCCGATACATTAATAACTCTGCCAGAATTGAAGTGCCATCAGACCAGCTTTCCGGGCTAGAGCAGGCTTTCGATCAAATAGCTCCGTCTATCCTGTCTTTTGGTTTTGAGAATTGTGAAATTGATGCTGAGGGATTAATTTCGGGTAAATTGAATAGAAATATTGCCAGGTTAACAGATCATAAAAAAGAATAAGGTCACCGGTAAAAACCATATCGACCTGTGGGAAGCTAAAAGGGAATTGCTTTTGCGTTATGGAGTTCACAAAATTAAAATTGAAGTTGCGCAAATTTGTACTTACGATACACCCGACTTGTTCTATTCAGCCCGCCGAAATGGTATATATTGTGGAAGATTCGGAACAGGCATAATGCTGATCTGAAAAGTAAACATATTAGTTTTCATAGAGAAAAATGAGCAACTGGTTGATTCATTCTGCTATTTTACTTCATTTTCTCTAGTTTTGACCGACAAATGCATTGACAATGGACTTTAGAGGAATAAAATTTCGTATAAGAGACTGGCAAACCACCGAACAGATGGTTTACTGGGTTATTTGGTCGGTAATACTGTTTCTTCCTCTTGTCTTTTGGGATTTTGGTGATTATGCACAGCGCAGGCATATTATTGGCGGGTGGATGCGAATTTTTCCCTTCCTGGTCATTTTTATAATACATAACCAATTGCTGCTGCCTAAATTATTGTTGAAGAATAAACAGCTTGCTTATTTTATCAGTACAATTCTTCTGATTCTTCTTATCAATTACCTGTTTATATACAATACTTATTTTCACGACTTGTTGTATACTATTTTTGGAGGAATTGATACAGATCGTGAAAAAATCAGAGAAGGAGTCGGGAAATTTTCAGAATTTCAGGGAAAACGCGGAAGACCGGGAATGAGACAAGGTCATGGAGGACATCACAGGCGATGGCACACTCCCGAATACCTGATATATACTTACAATGTTATAATTTCTATTTTAATTGTCGGGTTTAATGCTACACTTAAATATACCTCTCGATGGTTAAAGGAAGAGCAGAAGAGGAGAGAAATCGAGAAAGATAGTTTGCAATCGCAGCTCAAATCATTACAACACCAGGTTAGTCCGCATTTTTTCATGAATACCCTTAATAATATTCATGCCCTTATCGATTATAATCAGAAAGATGCAAAAGAAGCTGTTCTGCGATTATCACAGATGATGCGATATCTCTTATACGATTCAGAAAAGGGAAAAACAACTCTCCGGAAGGAGATAGATTTCCTTAATAGTTATATCGATCTCATGAGATTAAGGATCAACGAAACTGTTCAACTGAAAGTAAGTTTTCCTGAAATAGTGCCTGATATTATTGTATATCCCCATCTTTTTATTTCATTTGTAGAGAATGCCTTTAAATATGGAATCGGGTACGAAGGAGCTTCCTTTATCCATGTTTTAATTGAAATAGCAGATGATAAAGTCCATTTTAATGTAAAGAATAGTAAACCGGAAATAAAACCTGATAATGGAGATTATTCAGGGATTGGTATTGAAAATGCAAAAAAGAGACTTGACTTATTGTTTGGTGAAAATTATGTCCTCGCGGTATATGACCGGGATCATGATTTTGAAGTAGATTTATTGTTTCCATATGAAAATTAAATGCATAGCTATTGATGATGAGCCTTTAGCACTCAGGCAGATTGCCGATTTTATATTGCAAACGCCATTCCTTGAATTGGTCGAAGAATGTAAAAATGCCTTTGATGCAATGGAGGTAATTAACAAGGAACATGTTGACCTTATGTTTGTCGATATAAACATGCCCGGATTGAATGGTTTGGATTTTATTCGTTCACTCGACCAAAAACCTGAAGTGATTTTCACCACTGCTTACAGCGAATTTGCCCTGGAAGGATATAAAGTAAATGCACTTGATTATTTACTAAAACCTGTTGGCTATGCTGCTTTTTTAAAGGCTGCCAGCAAAGCAAAAAGTTATTTTGAAACTCTCGAAAAGGCGAGTTTGAATGCTTCTGATGATGAATATTTGTTTGTGAAATCGGAATATAAAATCATTCGTATCAACCTGAATGATATAAAATACATTGAAGGCATGCGCGAGTATGTGCGTATTCATACCCTGACTATGAAACCCGTTATGTCTTTGATGAGCATGAAATCGCTTGAAGAGAAACTCCCTTCAGACCGATTTATGCGGGTACACCGTTCATTTATTGTTAATCTGGCACAGGTGACTACCATTGAACGCAATCGTATTATTTTTGACAAGGACGTTTATATTCCTGTTAGTGATCAGTACAAAAAAAAATTCCAGGATTTTATTAATAAACATTTTCTATAACAAACACCCTGACAGGGTGTCTATACCCTGTCAGGGTGGTATACGTTGATAAATATTAACCGTTCGTTGATCGTATTTTCTTTTTGCAATAAGGTAGCCTAATTTCACTTCCTATAATTAAATTATGTGTAACTAAAATAACACAGAAAATGAAAAAGATGATTAAATTTTCAGGAATAATGGCAGTTCTGATATGGGTAACTGCTTTTACTGCTTCTGCCCAACCGGGCTATGGCAAAGGTCACCATGGCAGACATGGACATTGGGTATCGGATTCATGCAGGGTACAACTTATGGTAGATGATCTGTCGAAAGAATTGTCGCTCACGGATGAGCAAAAACAGAAAATTGAAGAAATACACTATGCACACATCAATGAAGTGAAAGAACTTCGTGAAAAATATCAGAACGATTGTGTAGGGGCACGTGATGCCCGAATTCAACTTAGACAAAAAATGGATGACGAGGTAAAGAAAATTTTGAATAAAGAGCAGCAAGCTAAATACGAGGAATTCATGAGTGAGCGAAGGGGACCACATGGCAAACATTATGGCCATTGGAAGTAGTAAAGAATTCAGTTGAATTACAAATCTTAGGGCAACCCTGTCCGGCTGCGTGAGACAGACGGGCAGGGTTTTTATGTATTATTCGTGTTGCTTTTTTACCTCATCTCCTATGGGATTCTCTCAGCTTTTACCTATGGTGAGCTTCTCCTTCGTAGATTTACTTCGAAGAAGAAACTCGCAAGTTCGGTTCAGGCTGAGCTTTCAATACAAAATTCAGGGTGTTGTAATAAAGAAGACCCTGACAGGGTTCTGATACCCTGTCAGGGTAGTGGGGTGAGATTTAAAAAAATCAATTCAAAAAAGAATTGATATAATTTGTATAGCATTTAACTATTGTAGTATATTGCTTCCATGATCGAAAATTACAGATTTGATAAACTCGTCGGACCTTCCGGTAGAATAGCAGGATGCATCTTACTACTGTTTGGGATTTTAACAGTCTATTTCACCTTATCAGCTATCCCGATAATTCTTACAGGTTTGGCGATGTTGCTCTCTTTTAAAGGAACAAGGATAAATACTGAAAAAAAAGCTTATCAATCTTACTTTGCCTTGTTTGGATTTCTAAGAATTGGTGTCTGGTTACCCTTCGAGAAATCAGATAAAATTATTGTTCAAACATTTAAAGATAAACAGGCTGTTTTTAGTTGGAGCAATCGTCAGAATGACAGTAAGAAGCAAGAATTCAGAATACTATTGCTAACAACTTATAATGCAAAGAAAAAGGTCCTGGCTAAATTTGAAAATGATCAACAAGCTCATATTTTAGTAAAAAATATTGAGAATCTAATCAGTTCTAAAAAGTTAAAATAAATCTAAAAACATCCGACTTCATATACCCGTTAAATCCTCTTTAGATCCTTATCAAACATCAATATTTGTCCTTTCTCCGTTTCAGTCTCAATCTTTTTCCAACCGTACTCAATAGTAGCAGGAAAACCATCAAGAGATTGTATTTCCAGCCTTTTTAATACGCCATTCTCCCACTCAATACTTACTTCAAAATTGCCACTGGCTTTTAAACCACTTATTGAACCATTGGCCCATGCTTCTGGCAAAGCAGGCAGAATTTGAATAACTCCATTTTGACTCTGCAGAAGCATTTCAGCAATACCTGCAGTACCACCAAAATTACCATCAATCTGAAATGGAGGATGTGTGTCAAACAGGTTTGGCAGAGTGGATTTCTCAAGGAGCAATCGCAGATGCTTGTATGCTTCCTCTCCATCAGACAATCGTGCGTAAAAATTTATTATCCATGCCCTGCTCCAACCCGTATGTCCGCCTCCATGTTCCAGCCTTTTTGATAAGGTTATTAGAGCTGCTTCCATCAATTCCTGATTATCTGAAGTAATTTGAGTTCCAGGATGCAGCCCCAGTAGATGTGACATATGTCTGTGTCCCGGTTCAAATTCTTCATATTCTTTGATCCATTCCATGATTGTCCCATCTGCTCCAATTCTTACAGGAGGTAAATTATCCAGAATCAGTTGAAGTTGTTCTGTAAACACCTGATCAACATGCAGTATTTTTGCAGCTTTCTGAGTGTTTGTTAACACTTCCCTGATTATCTGAATATCCATGGTAGGAGCATAGGTTAGTTTGAACTCTTTGCCTGAAACCGGGTCAACATAACTATTTTCAGGAGAATAGGAAGGTACTGTAATCAGATATCCCTGGTCATCCTCTACCAGGAACGATTGAATAAATTCTGCGGAGCCCTTTAAAATAGGATATGCCCGTTCACGCAAGTAGTTTGTATCGTTGGTAAACTCAAAATGCCTCCAGAGTGGAAATGTCATCCATGCACCACCCAGGGGAAACATGCCCCAATAGACACCATCAATTATTGCTGTTTTACCGAAAACATCAGTAGTGTGATGCATGGTCCAACCTTCCGCCCCATACATTTCTCTTGCTGTAACAGCACCGGGCACAGTAATTCCTTCCATAAAATCTATCAGGGGCTCAACAGTCTCTGAGAGATTGCATACTTCGGCAGGCCAGTAATTCATCTGAATGTTAATATTTACATGATAGTCAGAGCCCCATGGTGCCCACCAATCCTTATTCCAAATCCCCTGTAAGTTTGACGGGAGTTGAGCCGGTCGGCGAGAACACGACATAAGAAGGTACCGTCCAAATTGAAAATAGGTTGATATCAGTCCAGGGTCATCCTTACCGCTTTGAAATCGTTCCAGACGCTCATCTGTTGGCATAGTATTGAGGCTATCAACAGCAGTAAGTTTAAAATCTACACGATGAAATAATTCCGTATGTTCGGCAACATGAGTTCTATGTAAGATATCATACGATTTCATACGTGCTTTTGCCAATGCATTATTGCATTTTTTTTCCGGATCAATGAAACGATCAAAATTCAGACTATCAATATTGTAATCGGTTGCAGCATTGAAAAATAAAATTACTTCCGTACCCCCTGAGAACACTAGCTTGTTTCCTTCGGAAAAAATCGTTCCATTATACTTCACAGGCAATAACCTGGCATAAAATTTCATGTGTTCACCACCAGACCCCAGTTCAGGATATTCCTCATCAATCACCTGTCCTGTCATTTCAAGACTGTTATCAACAACCCTGATCTTTGCGTCCCTTTCGCGGGTCATACTAATGTTCATGTCAATTCCACCAGGCTTATCTGACTTCATCTTAATAACCATTACGTCATCAGGGGCAGAAGAAAATACTTCGTAGTCGATAGTATTCTCACCTCTTTTAAAAGTCACTTTGGCAATTCCTGTCCCAAGGTTTAGCTCACGACGGTATTGAGTAATTTCTTTCAGTGTATCAGAGTATTGAATAAATATATCACCCAGTACCTGGTAGGATCGTAATTTGCCTGGAGTGCCGCTAAGGTATTTATCTGCGAGTTCTTTTGCTTCCGGTATTTGTCCGTCAAGGATCTTCTCTCTTATTTCAGGAAGATATTCCAGGGCTTTCGGATTGTTGTTATCTATTTTAGACCCCCCCCAAAGCGATTCTTCGTTTACCTGTATTCGTTCTGTTGAGGTATTTCCAAAAACCATGGCTCCCAATCTGCCATTGCCAACCGGTAAAGCTTCGTTCCACTCATTTGCCGGTGAATTGTACCAAAGGATATAGGAGGATCTTTGAGGTGTTTCCCTTTCACAGGATAGAATACCTACTAAAGGTAGTATCAGTAAAAAGATTTTTATAGTTCTCATGGCTGATAGTAATTAAAGAATATTCCGAATTCCAAACTTAGCATTAAATATAATAAATATGCCTGGATAGCCGCTTAATAATCGGCTTTTCATAATTCAGAATATTAATCACTTATACTTATACTCCTGCAATTTTTTTACTGGTTTTCAACTCACTCTATGTTTCTATTACTTTTTTCTTATTTTCACGCCATAATATTATCATGAATTATTAAGAAATAAATACATACAATTATGCAAACCGGGGTACAAAAACTTTCCATCAAGGAAAAAATAGGTTACAGTTTAGGCGATAGCGCTGCAAATTTTGTTTTCCAGACCGCAATTATATTTCAGATGTTATATTTTACGAATGTTCTGGGTATCTCAGCCGGAAAAGCTGGGACACTCATTTTTGTAGTGATGATTTGGGATGCAATTTTTGATCCGATTATGGGTATTATTGCCGATAAAACCAATAGCCGATGGGGTAAATTTCGTCCCTGGCTTTTATGGTCTGCTTTGCCATTCGGAATCATCTACTACCTCACTTTTATGACTCCGGATTTTGCAGAAGGCGCAAAGTTGGCTTATGGCTACATAACCTATTTATTTCTATGGACGATCTACTCGCTCAATAACCTGCCTTATTCAGCTTTAGGTGGAGTAATGACCGGGGATGTAGTCGAGCGAACGAGCATTGCCTCCTACCGTCAGGTTGCTGCTATGGGCGCAGCTTTTATTATTCAGGGCTTTTTTATGCAGATGGTAGACCATTTTTCCGGAGGAGATGTTGCGAATGTTGTACACGGTTGGCGGATGACTGTTGGTATATTTGCTGCAATTGCTGTGGTATTCCACCTCATCGCTTTTTTAACGACGCGCGAACGCATTCTTCCTCAGAAGGAAGAAGAATCTACAACAAAAGAGGCCTTTTCCGACCTGACCAAAAACGGACCCTGGATCGTTATATTCCTTACTACCCTGTTTATTTTTACTAATCTTTCTATGCGCGGCGGGGTATTGTATTTCTACTTTGACTATTACCTGGATGGCTCCAGTTTACAAAACTTCCTGGGTAATTTTGGTTATAATGTAGACAAGGTTGCTGTGGTATCAAGGTCATTTGGATTGTTTAATATGAGTGGAATGGCCTTTACAATTGTAGGTATTTTACTTTCTAAACCACTATCGGAACGTTTTGGTAAACGTAATGTTTTTCTGGTTGGTTTGATCCTGGCAACCATTTTCTGTGGTGTTTTCGGTTTAGTATCTCCATACAATCCCTGGGCAACCTATCTTATCAATATCGGACAGACCTTTACTTTCGGAATTACCATACCGCTGTTATGGGCTATGATCGCCGATGTAGCTGATTTTTCAGAATGGAAGTTTAATCGAAGGGCTACCGGAGTTATCTTCGCAGCAGTAGTATTCGCCTTGAAATTCGGTTTGGGTCTTGGAGGAAAACTACAGGGTTTCATGCTCACACTTTTTGGGTATGATGCTGCAAATGTAACCGAATCGGCTGTAAGAGGTGTGCGATTGACTGCCAGCATATTCCCTGCTCTCATGTTTGTAGTTGCTATCATTTGTCTGTTCTTCTATAAAATCGATAAGACAATGGAATTCAAAATACAGGATGAGTTGGAAGCACGCAGAAAATAGAATAAAGCAAAATTGTATTTCTAATCATTTATAATTAGAGATTTTCGGTGTAAATTAGATATATTATTGTACCATAATATAAGGTGTAAAGTATTATATTACTCATGCAATCATGAAACGCCGGAAATTTCTAAAAATTACTGCAACTTCAACATCTTTGCTGAGTTGTTTCCCTGCTCAGCTATCAGCTATTGGACGTGAAAAAGCACCTGATATGTTAGAAAAACGCACCCTTGGCAACACAGGAGAAAAATTATCTATTCTTGGTTTTGGAGGAATTGTTGTAATGGATGCTACTCCTGAAGAAGCTTCGCAAAGGGTTCGCGAGGCGATCGAACATGGGATCAATT
Organism: Bacteroidales bacterium; assembly: GCA_030626465.1. Classification (GTDB taxonomy): domain Bacteria; phylum Bacteroidota; class Bacteroidia; order Bacteroidales; family UBA10428; genus UBA10428. Next base: position 6,982 of record DAOUOU010000007.1, on the reverse strand, counting down.
ACTTCGATGTAGCTCCAAGTTATGGCGATGCGGAAATAAAATTAGGTCCTGCACTTGAACCCTATCGCTCAAATGTTTTCTTGGCCTGTAAAACTACCGAAAGAAATAAGGAAGGGGCAATGCGGGAATTGGAGCAATCACTGCAGCATATGAAAACAGACCATTTTGACCTCTATCAGTTACATGCTGTTACAACACTCGAAGAAGTAGAAACTATTTTTGGACCTGGTGGTGCAATGGAAACCTTTATTAAGGCGAGAGAAGCAGGAAAAATACGTTATATCGGTTTTTCTGCTCACTCTGTTGAAGCTGCAATGGCTCTGATGGAAAGGTTCGAATTCGATACATTGTTGTTTCCGGTCAACTTTGCCAGCTGGCATGCCGGAAATTTTGGTCCGCAGGTTCTTGAAAGGGCGCAGAATAAAGATATGGGTATACTGGCCTTAAAAGCTATGGCTAAAGGACCCTGGCCGGAAGAAGTAAAAGACAGAATATCAAAATGCTGGTATGAACCTCTGACTGATCCTGAAGATGCACTCATGGGCTTGCGATTTACTTTGTCTCACCCTGTTACTGCTGCCATACCACCCGGCAATGAAAATCTATTTAAAATGGCACTGGGATTGGAAAACAAACTTGAACCCTTAACTTCTTCAGAAATTGAAGACATTAAGAAAAGATCAATGAGTGGGCATCCGCTTTTTCGTTACCCAAAAACATAAGGTACAACATCTTTAATCATTTTATAAGGTATCCATTACTATTAGCAGAGAAAATCTTTTAGGAATATAATTTCATGAAAAGAGTCAGGAATATTTTTAACATCTCAATTGTCCCAAGCGTTGCCGGATTTAAATAAACTCATCAAAACAAACAGGTATTTATCGAAACAATCGACAAATACCTGCTCAATTCTTTTAATTAATATGGTTTTACGAGATTTTAATCTGATATAGGCTTTATCCGGTTCAAAACAAAACCTAGCAGTAAGCCAACTATACACAGTGCCCATGCATAAATGACAAGTGTGGAGGAAATACCAAATACAATGGCAGGGACGATAACTCCGATCAGACAAAAGAAAATGGAAAGATTAACACTATGCCTGTTGATCTTAGGATAGATCCACATTACTAATACTAAGAATCCAAGAGACATAGTCATGGAAACGAAGAAAAATGTTGCATCCACAAAATTTCGAAGCATCAGTGCCAGAACTATACCAAGGGCCATCAGGATGGCCATAATAATACGCATTGCAATAAATAGATTTTCCTTCTTCAATAGATTTGATTTCTCGAGAAAATCCTGGGATACAGAGGCCGCAGAAGTAAAAAGGTAGGTATCGGCCGAAGAGGAAATGGCTGAATAAATAATTACTACTGATAGTCCCGCTAATCCGGCAGGAAGTAACCTGCTAAAACCAACGATAAGAGAAGTTTCAGGCTCCAGATCAGGAATACTCATCCTTACTACCATTCCTATCATCAGAAGGATTATCCCTATTATAACATAAAACACTGAAGAAAAAATAAGGCTTCGCTTAAAATGTTTCTGGTTCTTAATTGCATATACTCTTTGCCATAATTCCGGAGAAGCCATTGGTATAAAAAACCCGGCAAGAAAAAAGCTCACAAGTTCAGTTTTCGGTATATCGAACAGATCCATAAAATGTATCTCTGGCTTTGTATTGCTCTTTATTAATAGATAGATCATTAAAAAGAATAAAAGGAATATTCCAATTGTCTGTATTATATCAGTCTTTACCACAGCACTGAAACCGCCTGCTATTAGATATAACAGAATGATCACTCCAATGATTACAACAGAAAAATTATAACTGATTGTTGTATATTCATCAATAAGTTTTGCCCCGGCAATAAAATTCAATACCACCCAGCCAAACATGATGATGATGACTATTAATGTAGCAAGATATCCGGCAAATTTTCCTTTGAAAAAGAAAAAGAAATCGGGAAGTGTATAAAACCGCTCTTTATCTGCTATTTTTTTTACTTTTTTACCAAAGAAATAAAATACAAACAAACCAAATACCGAACCGATGAAATACCACAATGCTCCAAGCCCATACAAATAAACAAGAGCAGTATAGGTTAAGAGAATAGCAGCCCCAATTCTACTTGAAAAAATTGTTGTTGTTGCCTGAAACGCGTTTAGTTTCCTGTTGGCAATCAGGTAATCTTCTTTTTCCTGTTTATGGCCAGACCAGAAACCAACAATAAGAACAATGATAAAGTACAAAGCAATGAAAACGTAATCAATAGTAGTTAACATAGTGATAAGATTTAAGTGGTTACTTGAGAATTATTACCTTTCAATCACTCAAAGCATAGTCTGTATTATTAAATGGCAGATGATGATTTTTACTTATTATTTGAAGTATTGAATTTGTTTATGAAATGTATATTCTCATTTTTTCTGTTTCACGACACCAGATCCTTGGAAACAGAATTTGGTATTTTTTAAGTTGTTAAATTTCTGAGTAGTTATATGCAGCAAGTTAAGTAAAAGTAGTACCATTTACTAAATATAGAATTTACAATAAAAACTCATATGCAATTAGCAATACAGAAATTAAAGTGTTTTTTATAAACTTATTCTTCTGGTAGAAGTATATTATAAACTAAACGTAAATTAGCAATCAATCCGTCATTAAAGGTGATATTTTTCTGCTCTCTGTTGTCTCCGAAACCCACAAGAGGCAAACTAAAATCTACTTTCTGATCTGCTTCGTATTGTGCATAACTTCGGCTAAGAGAATGTCCGATTCTGCCTTCGATATAAATATTTCCAACAAGTCGGCATCGTCCGAATAAGGCCAGATCAATACTTTTGCGTTCAATATAATCTCCTTTGTAATCAGGATTACCCAGACTATAAGTGGTAATCAGACCGAAATGACTTATCCCAACCGTAAAACGCTCGCTTGCTTTATAGTTTACTTTCGCATAAACAGGCAATAAGCCAACAATACTCCAGCGTTCAGATAACTGCCAGTTCAGATTTATCAAAGGCACCACGTAAGGTCCGAAAAGTTCCTGGTTATACATAACTCCAAAGCTCATGGTCAGGTTATCGCGGAATTTTTTCTCATACGTGGCCATTCCTCCGAACTGAAAACTATTCCTATCGATGTTATTAAGATCTGACATTAGCCTGGGGGCAATGAGAAGCTGAATGGCGCGACCTTTAGAAAATTTCTGATATAAACCTGTCCGAAAAAGAAATCCGTGCAAACTAATAGGATTGGCTATCTCGGGAGGCAATTCTTCATCATTAGAAACATGCCAGTAGAAATAGTTGATGCTGTTGACCCAAATGGTCTTTTCCGAGAATTTGACTGGTGCAACCAGACTCACCATGCAGCCATACTCTTTGGCTTTATTTGTCAGGATAGAATCGTAAGATTGAGGAAACCCGTAACGACCTGATATGGTAAAAATATCAAGCGTTTGCTGGCCGGCCAGAGATATGCATATGCATAAACTTACTGACAATAAGGTAAGACGTTTCATGACAGCAAGTTAAGAAAATTTTCTATAACCAATCATCAATAGTACCATCCCATATGTATCAGATCTTATAACTCAGCCCCAGAGTCAGGCTTAGTGAACCGGTATTTTTATTAAAAATATCTGTCAGGTAGAGTTTTTGATTATTAAATACACCAAACTCATCTCTCAAACCAACATCGAATAATATATTTTGTGTGAGAGGTAATCTCAGACCTGCACCAAAAGAAATTGCTAAATCAAATGGATTAGATATACTTGAATTTTGAATATTCTCTTCTGAATAAAAGAGATTTCGATTGAGCAAAATACTGAAGAATGGTTCCCAATTTGGAAAGATTTTTTTATTCAATACTGATATGTTACCACCAAACAAAGGAAAAACAATGCAATTAAACTTGAATTTTACATTATCTTTTCTATGTTGATATGGAGATGTCTTGACAGACCCTCTCATATGCTCAAAACCTTTTCGCTCAAACCCTGCACTTATTAGCAATGTAAAATTCAGTGATGTTGGATATTCTGTACAATTTGAATTGAAAAAGCTTACTCCTTGATCAGGAGATTTAAACGACTCATTGTCTTGCATAGTGGTTATTGCCGGGCCACAAATGAAATCAATATTGAATCTTGATTCCTGGCAATAAAGTGTCAGAGTATTTAAAAAGAATAATATGATCAGTATTTTTTTCACAGTTCTGATTTTTTTTTTGAAATCTGTCTGTTTATAAGAGTTTACGGCAATATCTAAAGCTTGTTGGAGACACTTGATCAGCGTGAGAATAATATACGTAAAGCTTGTTATTTGCTTTACGAATAAATTTTTGCCTTCTCAGGGTGAATTCTTTTATTATAGCAACGATCTGGTCTGAAAAGTAATGCTGAATTTGCTTAATCCCGGATTGAATATTGACTTATTGTCCATAAAATAGTATTTTGCATCTGCAATCTGTTTTGTATTTATTAACCAAATAGTTGAAGCCATGAAAAAAAATACAATCATTTTTCTTTCAGCAATATTCTGTTTCCTTAAACTCTCTGCTGAAGAACCAAAATCTCCTGGTCTCAAAGGCTTTTATGTGGGTATAACAAAAGAAGAAGTAAAAATTCTTTATGAAAAGTTCAAAACAAATGCTGTAGCTCAGTATATTGATATAGAAACTGAAGCCTACAGAGATCAGATTAAGTTAGACAATGAGTTTAGCAGCATGGGTAATAAGATTGACATTATGTACGACGAAGAAGGAAAAGCAACTTCCATCACTTTTCAGTATAAAACCGTCGATATTTTATTTAATGCAGCTCAAATGAGTGCTGAAGAACTGGTAAAAAAATTACAGGAGAAGTTGCAGATCCCTGAAATGAAATTTCAGGATATGGGAATGGTAAAATCCTGGTCCCATACATATGAAGAAGTGAAAGTGAAACTATCTGTTGATAACAATAAAAATATAAGGTTGCAGGCCCTTAAAGAATAATCTACCTGTTTCTTAAAACCGAAGAGAAAGACGTCTAAATTTCAACAAGCAACCTGTAACTATTCTCCGAACATTATCACAAATCCTCCATTTCCCATAAGTGGTATTTTATATTTTCCATATTCATCCAGCTGAATTTCCTCTCTTTTAAATGAGCGCAAGGTCTTATCTTCTGTTACCAGCATACCTTTTTTTTGCCTGATGAAAGGAAGGTAAATTGTCAGTATTTTTTCCCTTTCTTCACCGTTAATTCCTGCTACATACCATGTATCATCTTTTCTTCGGGCCAATACGATGTACTTACCCGGATAAGCATCGACAAAGCGCGTTTCGTCCCAGTCGACCGGGACCTCACGCATTATTTCTTTTACATAATCGGGCACCTTTTCCATGCCTGCAGGGATTTCAGCATAATGCTGCACGCCCGAAAGGAATAATACAGCCTGTGCCAGCTCGGCGGCATTTCCTGTTACCCGTGTATTGTTGTCATACTCATTAAAACAGACAGGGGTGAAATCCATCGGGTCAAATGTATTGCGCGTAAATGGCAGAATAGTGGATTTACGCGAGACCTTGTCTGCCGTTTCCTGACCGAAAGTGGCATATTCAAAGCCACGCACAGCTTCCATCGAAACAAGATTGGGGTAGGTGCGTTGCAAACCCCTTGGTAAAGTGGCTCCATGACAGTTAACCATCAACTGGTATTTATGTGCATCTTCAAGTATATCAATATAATATTCCATCATCGATTGCCCGTCACCCCCAAAGAAATCTACCTTAATACCTTTAATGCCAAGCTCCTTTAACCTGGTGAACTCAGCCTTTCGACTTTCTGTTGTTAATAATAAATCTTTCGGATGAAAGGTAACCGTGTTCCAGTCGCCTGCCGAATTGTACCACAATATCAAGCCCACATTCCGGTCTGCAGCATAGTCGGCCAATTCTTTCATCTTTTCCCATCCTATTTGTGTATCCCAGTTTACATCAATCAGACAGTATTCCCATCCCATCTCAGAGGCATATTCAATAAATTCCTTCTGTGTTTCATAGGTCACCGAAGCATCTTTCATTAAAGCCCAACTCCAGGAAGCACGACCGGGTTTGACATACAAAACATCATCCAGCACCGAAGGTTTCGCTACATCTGTACCAAGAGTTGATTCGGCGATAACGCCCAGGGTATTACCCAGGGTAATAATCCGCCAGGGAGTTGACCAGGGTAAAGTTGATTCCGGATATACCAAACCGTTTGTAAAGCCTTCCGTTGGTTCCGGAAAAGCAATAAAGTATTCGGTCAGATCATCAGCTCTGTGCATGTGACTTCCGCAATAATTCCTGTCCGGCCAGGATTCTGTAATATGGATCCAGTAAACGTCATAATTAAAAAGTGCAGGGAATACCCACCCCGAATCGCTGGGAGGAACATTCTCCAGCAAAACATCTGAGATATAATGTTCTTCGTAAGATGGATTCACCATATTCCAGCCCGATTTTGAGGTGGCACGAGGTTGGATCCATGCCCTTGTCCCTTCAGGAAAATTGAAAGAACTGAGCTCTTTTTTAATCATTTTTATTTCACCCTTTTCTCCGGGAAAATGATACCGGAAGACCACCCCGTCGTTCGACACCCTGAAGATGATATCCATCTCCTCACCTTCCGTGTTTGCCAGGTGATATATTCTTTGATTGGCCCTGTACTTTGCTTTTCCTTTCTTTCCATACAAAAGGGTATACTTATCGTTAATGGTTTCCGGCTCTGATGTGGATAAGAGTTCTAAACCTTTGGAAAAATCGGCATCTTCTCTTATTATTCCAAGCCGACTGTCTTTAATTATTGTCTTGTCATCATACGATAGTTTGTAGTATGCTTCACCTGATTCGGTTACATTTAAAACAACGGAGATCAATCCATCAGGACTACTTATTTTATTGTTGATTTCTTTTAAGCAGGAAAGGAAAGAAATTACT